>JBJTIX010000252.1:0-3627 GCA_046095205.1 Opitutia bacterium | reverse complement strand
CCTTGGGCAGATGCGCCGGCGTCTTCGAGAACCACGGCTCCGCAGATTCCAGCGGCACGTGCGGCGCGTACCAGGCCAGGTAGAGGAACCATGGCCGCGCAGGTTCGGCCTTGCGCCGGTCGAGGAAGGAGAGTGCGGCCTCCGTCTGCACGGTCACGCGGAAGCGCGTGTCCTTGATCAGGGCGGGCGGTTCCGGCACGGGTTTGCCGTCGAGTCCATGCGTCACGTAGTACTGTCCGAGGGCCCCGGTGAACTGTTCGTCGAAACCCTGCCTCACCGGAAGGAAGTCCCTGCCGACCAGTCCGTCCTTCCCGTTCTTCCCCGCCTTCGCCACGTGGTCCAGATGCCACTTGCCGATCTGTCCGGTGAGGTAGCCAGCCGCCTTCAGCCGCTCGGCCAGCGTGACCTCGGCCAGGGGCAGCGGCCCCTTGTTGTTGTCGTCGACCCCGCAGCGCTGCTGGTACCGCCCGGTCATGAGTCCGGCGCGCGAGGGGACGCACTGCGGGGCGGTGACGTAGCCCTGGGTGAAGCGCACGCCGTCGCGCGCAAGGGCGTCCAGCTCAGGGGTGCGGACGTCCTTGTCCGCGCCGTTGGCGCCGAGGTCGGCCCAGCCGTGGTCGTCGCTGAAGATGACAAGCACGTTGGGCTGGCGGGCGGTGGCGGACGCCGCGGCCAGAATCAGCAGGAAGGCGCGGAGCATGGCTTCAGAGCAGCGGCGTCATCGCCGACAGGTCGAGCTTGTCGTCCAGCTCCTTCTGCAGGGCGGTGAGCCGATCGAAGAGCGCGGCGCGGCGCGCGCGCAGCGCGGGGTCATTGGCGAGGTCCTTGAGTTCCTCGGGATCCTTGGCGAGGTGGTAGAGCCGGAAGACGCCGGCCTTGGGGTAAGCGATGAGCTTCCAGCCGTCCTGGATGACGGCGCGTTGCAGCTCGAGGTAGCCGCCGTAGACGGCCTCACGGCGGCCGGACATGTCGCCCTTGAGCAGCGGAAGCACGCTGCGGAACACGACCTGCGGCTGGCGCTCGACATCGCCGGCCGTGACGCCGGGACCGCGGATGATGAAGGGCACGCGCAGGCTGTGGTCATGCATGTTCTGCTTGCCCATCAGCCCGTGCCGGCCGACGGCGAGCCCGTGGTCGGCGGTGAAGATGACCCAGGTGTCCTTCGCCTGTCCGTTGCGCTCCAGGGCGTCGAGGATGCGCCCGATCTGGGCGTCCATGTGGGTGATGATGGCGTAGTATTCCTGACGGTGCGTGCGCACGGCCAGCTCGGTGCGGGGGAAGGGCGCCAGGTCCTCGTCGCGCAGGCCCTTGCCCGCGCCGATCGCCTTGGCGTGAGGATACTCGGGCTGGAAGCTGGCGGGGATCGCCACCTTGTCGCGCGGGTAGAGGTCGACGTATTCCTTGGGCGACTGGCGCGGGTCGTGCGGCGCGTTGAACGCGACGTAGGCGAAGAAGGGGCGCGCCGACCCCTTGGCGGCGTCGAGGAAGCCGACGGCGTTGTCCCCCACGACTTCGCTCCAGTGCTTTCCGCCCTGCCAGTAGCCGCCGAGGGAAGTGTCGTACGGGCTCCACTCGTCGTGGTCCGGCGAGGTCGGCCGTCCGTAGGCGGCCTTGGTGTCCTTGGGCATGCCGGCGCGGACGTCCTTCACGACGTCGAAGCATTTTTCCGCCTCCGCGGTGATGTGCCACTTACCGGTCATCGCGGTCGCATAGCCGGCCTTCGACATCATCTGCGGCCAGAGGCGGCCCGCGGCCCGTTCACCCTCGGTCTTCTTGCCGTACACCGCGTTGGCGCGCCAGACGGAGCGGCCGGTGATGAGCATGGTGCGGCTGGCGACGCAGACGGCGCCCGACCAGGAGCCCATGTTGTAGGCATGGGTGAAGACCGCGCCGCTCCGGGCGAGACGGTCGAGGTTGGGCGTCCTGACCTCGGTGCCGCCGAGGGCGTTGATCGCGTCGTAGGCGTGGTCGTCGGCGAAGAGGAAGAGGACGTTGGGCCTGTCCGCGGCCGTCAGGAGCGCGGAGTTCAGCAGCGCGAGCAGCGCCAGGAGCAGGGGCTTTCTCATGACTTCAGAATTTCCAGGAGCGCGGCTCGCCCTTGGCGGGCGTGAGGACGATGTCGTCGAATTCCACCGAGGCGGAGCCGCCGGGCAGGTAAAGGCGCAGGATGCCCGCCTTCTCCTTGATGCCGAGCTCCACCGTCACGGTCTCCCAGGTCGAGTCGCCGGTGATGCGGTAGGGGAAGGACGCCACTTCGGCGCCTCCCGCCGCGCCCAGCAGGGTCACTTTGCCTTCTCCGGCCTGCGGCGCGCGGATGCGGAAGCTGAACTTGGCGGCGCCGGCCTCGAGGCCCGCCCCCACGCCCAGGAACGATTCCGCGCCCTTGGACTGGACGCTGAGGGCTCCGTCCTTTACGGACGCCGCACCGGCCCGGTTCTTCCATCCCCCGGGCAGGTCGTCGGGGCTCGCCGCCTTCTTCTTCGCCGGAGTCTTCGTCGTCGCCGCCTTGGCGGCCGCCCGCTTCGCAGAGTCGGGATTGAGGCGGGGCACGACGGCCTCCGTATCGGTCAGGTAGAGCTGGATGAGGTCGTTGAGCTCCGCCGTCTCGGCGGGCCTGTCCTTGGCGAGGTTGGTCCTTTCGCCGGGGTCCTTGGCCAGATCATAGAGCTCCAGTTCGTCGGAGCCGTCGTCGGCGCGCGCGTAGAAGCGGATCAGCTTGAGGTCGCCCTGGCGCACGTAGGATCCGGCGTAGAAGCCGTCCATCACCGAGTCGCGCGTGGCGTTGCCGTGCGGGAAGTGGCAGAAGACGCGCTGGCGGGGCGAGGCGCCGCCCTGCAGGGCCGCCGACTGGTCGAAGCCGTCGAGCTTCTGGCCCTCCTTGCGCTCACCACCGGCGATGCGGATGAGGGTGGGGTAGAGGTCCGTCGACTGGATGAGGAAGTCCGCGGTCGTGCCGGCCTTGACCTTGCCGGGCCAGACGACGATGCCGGGCTCGCGCGTGCCGCCGTCGTAGAGCGAGGCCTTGCCGCTGCGGTAGGGCAGGTTGCTCGTCGCGGGGATGTCCGCGTAGCCGGCGGGGTCGGTCTGCCTGGGCGGGTAGGCGTAGCCCCCGTTGTCCGACCAGAAGACGATGATGGTGTTCTCGGCCTCGCCCGAGTCCTCGAGGTGCTTGAGCAGCCGCCCGACCGCGTCGTCCATGCTCCGGACCATGGCGGCGTAGAGGGGGTTCTTCTGCGGATCGGACGCGGCGGTCTTCTGCTTGAAGTGCTCGATGTAGTCCGCGCGCGCGTTCCAGGGGGAATGCACGGAGAACAGCCAGAAGTTGACGAAGAACGATCGGCCCTTGCTCGCACGGATGAACGCGCCGGCCTCGTCGGCCATCCGCTCGTCCACATGTCGGCCCGCCTCGTCCCCGATGGCGGGATCGCCGATGAATGTCGTCCACGGTGCGAAGTAGCCGCCGCCGGGACCGGGGGCCCGGGGAGTGTGGGGCCAGTCCACGTCGAAACCCTGATCCCGCGGCTCGTAGGCGTCGCCCGCCTTCAGGTTCTGGCCGAGGTGCCATTTGCCGAAGTGGGCCGTCGCGTAGCCGGCGGTCTTGAGCGCCTCGGCGAGCGTATGGTAATC
>JBJTIX010000251.1:0-18881 GCA_046095205.1 Opitutia bacterium | reverse complement strand
CCTGAGCATCCCCGAGATCTTCGAGAAGCACGGCGAGGCCCGCTTCCGCGAGCTTGAGCGGGAGGTGGTCGCCTCGCACCTGCCCGAGTCGGGCGCGGTCATCGCCTGCGGCGGCGGTCTGGTCGTGCAGGAGGGCATGGCCGAGCTGGTGCGCACCAAGGGCGTGGTCATCTGCCTGTTCGCCTCCGTGGAGACGATTCTCAGGCGCACCGCCGGCAACAGCCGGCGCCCCCTGCTGAAGGGCGCCGACCTTGAGACGCGCATCCGTCAGCTGATGCAGGAGCGCGAGCAGGCCTACCTGCGCGCGGGCGTGGCGGTCTACACCGACGGACGTTCGCTGCAGCAGCTCTGCGACATCGTGGGGCGGGTCTACGAGCGCGAGGCGCGGGCCCTGGTCAGGCGGGACCGGAAGGACGGCTGACCCAGGCGTCGCCCGACGGCTTCTGCCGTCCCCATTCCTCCAGCGCCCGGAGGAACTCCGCGCGCGGCACCGCGAAGGCGCCGAGCGAGGCGAGGTGCTTCGTCGGCATCTGGCAGTCGATGAGACGGTAGCCGTTCGCCGCCAGCCGCGATACGAGGTGGGCGAACGCGACCTTCGAGGCGTCGGTCACGCGGTGGAACATCGACTCTCCGTGGAACACGCGGCCGAGCGTCACGCCGTAGAGGCCGCCGACGAGCCGTCCCTCCCTGCGCACCTCGACGCTGTGCGCCCGTCCCTCCCGGTGCAGCCCGCAGTACGCCCTCACCATCTCCTCGGTGATCCACGTGCCGGACTGTCCGGGGCGCGGCTGCTCCGCGCAGGCGCGCATCACCCCCTCGAAGTCATGGTCGCAACGGACCTCCCAGCCCGGATCGCGGAGCGTCCTGCGCAGGCTGTCGGAGATGCGGGCGTCCTCGGGGCGCAGCACGAAGCGGGGGTCGGGGCACCACCACTGCACCGGCTCGCCGGCGGAGTACCAGGGGAACACGCCCGCCGCGTAGGCGTCCTTTAGCGCCTGCGCGTCGAGCCTGCCGCCGGTCGCGACGGGTGCGCGGGCGGGGCCTCGGGAGGGGTCTCCTCGCATCCATCCGGCCATCGGCGCATTCAAGCGCCGTCAGGCGGACGGGCAAGGTCAGTCCTTGGTGATGTTGTAGACCGAGGGGATCGAGATCCCCAGTTCGGCCGCGATTTCGCGCACCGGGGCGCCCTTGCCGCGCATCGTCTTGGCGCGGTTGCGCATGGTCTCCGAAATCTGGGCGCGGGCGCGGTTGGGCCGGGACATGATCTTGATCAGCCGGCGCGCCAGCTCCTGCTTCGAGAGCGAGGAGACCTCGCGCTCGATCAGGCTGCGCCGTTCGGTGTGCTCGTCCTCCCAGCTGCGGACGGCGAGGTCGCGGGCCTTGGAGAGGGCGGCGCGAACGTAGGCGTCTTTGGAGGTGAACGATGACGGATCCAGGTCGATTTTCATGGGAGAGTGGCTGGCGGACTTTCGGCTCACGGTGAGGAGATATATACCTTTAGGAAGCAGGATGTTCCATTTTATTATTTTTGGCGGAGGCCCGTTCCTGCCAAACAAAGCGGTTATCGGCTCCAATCAAGCATCCTTCGCAGGGGGATTTCCGCCTTCGCCCTGATTTCTTCCTGCAAGTTTATCTCAGGTGAGCCGTTGAGCAGGCAGTCCCTGACCTTCTGAAGGGTGTTCATCTTCATGAACTTGCACTCGTTGCATGCGCAGCGGTCCGTGGGCGCGGCGACGAACGTCTTGCCGGGCACCTCCCGCTGCAGGCGATGGATCATGCCCGATTCCGTCGTGACGATGATGGTGTCCGCCTTCTGTTCCTTGCACCAGCCCACCATCAGTTCGGTCGAGCACACCATGTCTGCCATGTCACGGACCGCCTCGGTGCATTCAGGGTGGGCGACGACCGGGGCGCCGGGGTGCGCGGCCCTGGCCCTGAGCAGGGCTCCGGGCGTGAACTGCACGTGGGCGTAGCAGTTGCCCGGCCACAGGCGCATCGCGCGTCCCGTGCGGGCGGACACCCAGCGGCCCAGGTTCTGGTCGGGCACGAAGAGGATGGGCCGGTCGGCCGGGACGCGTCCGACGATCTTCGAGGCGTTGCCGCTGGTGCAGATGACGTCGGAGAGCGCCTTCACCGCGGCGCTGCAGTTGATGTAGGCGACGACGTAGAGCGAGGGGTCGGCCTGCTTGGCGGCGGCGAGCTTCTCCGCGGGGCACGAGTCGGCGAGCGAGCAGCCCGCCTCCATGTCGGGCAGCAGCACCCGGCGGCCGGGGTTCACGATCTTGGCCGTCTCGGCCATGAAGTGCACCCCGCAGAAGACGATCGTCGGGCTCTCCGTCTCGGCGGCCCTGTAGGCGAGGCCGAGGGAGTCGCCCACGAAATCGGCCACCGCCTGGATGTCCTCGCACTGGTAGTTGTGCGCGAGGATGACGGCCTTGCGCTCCTTCTTCAGCGCCAGCACCTCGCGCTGCAGGTCGGTGAGGGGGAGCGGCTCCCGGCGGGGAGGGAAGACCGCGGCGGCGGGGAAGGGGCTCATGCGCGCGGGCCCTTCTTCTTCTGGCAGCGCTCGCAGAGGGCCGTGACCTGCAGTTTCTGCGAGATCGGCCGCATGCCGTGCTTGGCTGCGACCGCCTTGCCGTACCAGTCCATGAAAGGCGCGTCGACCTCCACGATGGTGTCGCAGCCTTCGCAGACGAGCTGCGCCTGGAAGGCGCTCACCCCGGCTTCGGCGAGGTAGTACTTGTGGTCGCGGCCGACGTCGACCTCGCGGACCGCGCCGCTGCCGACGAGCAGGGGGAGCGCACGGTAGATCGTCGCGCGTGAGACCGTGCGGTCGAGCGCGCGCGCGCGGCGCAGGAGGTCCTCCGCGGTGTAGTGCCCGGAGATGGAGCGGGCGGCCTCGAAGACCGCCATCCGCTGGCGCGTGGCGCGCAGGCCCTTCTGGGCGATGAAGGCCCGGAAGGCTCCCGAGTGCTCGGGGGAGTCGGCTGGCGAGGGCTTGGACATCCTGATTTGAGACACAATTGAGAAAGCCGGTCGCTCCCGTCAAGCCCGGGACGAGTCATTGACACGGCAGGGCGGGGGGCTCTTCATTCACCCCTTTTCCCGAGGAAAAGCCCGATAACATGTACCACAACACGGACGACTTGCGCATCCGAAGCCAGCAGCCCCTGCTGTCGCCTTCGCTCGTGCTGCATGACATCCGCCCGACGGAGCGGGCCACCGAGGTGGTCACGGCCGCCCGGCGCGACGCCTCCCGGATCATCTCCGGGCAGGACGACCGTCTGCTCGTGATCGTCGGCCCCTGCTCGGTCCACGACGTCAAGGCCGCCAAGGAGTACGCCGGGCTCCTCCGCCGCGAGTCCGAGCGCCTGAGCAAGGACCTCCTGGTCGTGATGCGCGTCTACTTCGAGAAGCCCCGGACCACCGTGGGCTGGAAGGGCCTCATCAACGACCCCCAGGTCGACGGCTCCTTCCGCATCAACGAGGGCCTGCGCATCGCCCGCCAGCTCCTGGCCGACATCGCCGACTCCGGCCTGCCCGCCGCCACCGAGTTCCTCGACCCCATCACGCCGCAGTACGTGGCCGACCTCGTGTCCTACGGCGCCATCGGCGCCCGCACGACCGAGAGCCAGATCCACCGCGAGCTCGCCTCCGGCCTCTCCATGCCGGTCGGCTTCAAGAACGGCACCGACGGGTCCGTGCAGGTCGCGGTCGACGCGTGCCTCTCCGCCCGTTCCTCCCACTGGTTCCCCTCCGTCACCAAGGACGGCGTCGTGGCCATCTTCGAGACCTCCGGCAACCCCGACGCGCACGTCATCCTGCGCGGCGGCTCGCGCACCGGCCCGAACTTCGGCGCCGAAGCCGTGGCCGAGGCGGCCGAGCGCGTGCGCAAGGCGGGCCTCACCTCCCGTCTCGTCGTCGACTGCTCCCACGGCAACAGCTCCAAGGACCATCGCCGCCAGCCGGCCGTCGCGGGCGACCTCGCCGCGCAGGTCGCCTCCGGCTCGGGCCTCGTCGCCGGGGTCATGATCGAGAGCCATCTCGCCGAGGGCCGTCAGGACTGGAAGGGTCCGCAGGCCTCCGCCTACGGCTGCAGCATCACCGACGCGTGCATCTCCTTCGAGCAGACCGTGCCCGTCCTCGACTCGCTCGCCGCCGCGGTCCGCCGCCGCCGCGCCCCCTGAACACGTCCACGCCATGAACTCCGTACTCAAGCTGCTCCTCGAGGGAGAGGCCCTCGACACCGCCCAGATCGGCAAGATCCTCGGGCTCGGACCCGACGCCGTCGAGCGCCAGCTCGCCGAGCTCCGCGCGCAGGGCGTGCTGCTGGGCCTGCGTCCGGTGCTGAACCCCTCCTTCGAGGCCGAGCGCCGCGTCCGCGCGGTCATCGAGATCAAGATCCGTCCCGAGGGCCTCGGCGGCTTCGACGGCATCGCCGAGCGCATCAGCTCCTTCGAGCAGGTCGAGAGCTGCCACCTCATGTCCGGCGGCTACGACCTCCTGGTCGTGGTCACCGCCGACAACCTGTACAAGGTCGCGGCCTTCGTCCACGAGCGCCTGGCGCGCATCGAGGGCGTGCAGGGCACCTCGACGCACTTCTTCCTCCGCGCCTACAAGCGCGACGGCTTCATCGTGTCCGCCGACGGCGCGCGGCGCGACCGTCCCTCCGTCAGTCCCTGAACCCGTTCCGCATGGACGATTCCGGCCGCTTCGTGGCGCGACATGTCGCGTCCCTGCCCAAGTCGGGCATCCGCGACTTCTTCGCCATCGTGTCGAAGATGAAGGACGCGGTGTCGCTGGGCATCGGCGAGCCGGACTTCGTCACGCCCTTCCACATCCGCGAGGCGGCCATGAACGCCCTCGAGAAGGGGCGCACCTCCTACACCGACAACCGGGGCACCTCCCAGCTCCGCGAGGAGATCTCCCGCTACGTCGCCGCCAACTACGGCCCCGAGTACCGTCCCGACGACGAGATCATCGTCACCATCGGCGTCTCGGAGGCGCTCGACATCCTCCTCCGCGCCACGCTCAACCCGGGCGACAAGGTGCTCTACCATGAGCCCTGCTACGTCTCCTACGCCCCCAGCGTCGCGCTCTGCCACGCCGAGGCCGTCCCCGTGCGCACCACCGCCGCGGACCAGTTCGCGCTCGACCCCGTGGCGCTCCGCGCCGCGTGGAAGCCCGGCTGCAAGCTGCTCATCTTGAATTTCCCGACCCACCCGACCGGCGGCACCGCCGACCGGGCCAAGCTCGAGGCGATCGCCCGCTTCGCGGTGGAGAAGGACCTGCTGGTGGCCTCGGACGAGATCTACTCCGAGCTCACCTTCGAGGGGCAGCACGTCTCGATCGCCAGCCTCCCGGGCATGCGCGAGCGCACGGTCTTCCTGCACGGTTTCTCGAAGGCCTTCGCGATGACCGGCTTCCGCGTCGGCTACGCCTGCGGCCCGGCCCACGTCATCGACGGCATGCTCAAGGTGCACCAGTACGGCATCATGTGCGCCTCCATCGTCAGCCAGGAGGCCGCCGTCGAGGCCCTGCGCAACGGCCGCGACTCGGTCCAGCACATGCGGGACAAGTACCGCGAGCGCCGCGACTTCATCGTCCGACGCTTCAACGAGCTCGGCCTCGCCTGCCATTCCCCCCGCGGCGCCTTCTACGCCTTCCCCAGCGTCGCCTCGACCGGACTCGACTCGCTGGAGTTCGCCCGCCGCCTGCTGGAGGACCGCAAGGTCGCGATGGTTCCCGGCACCGCCTTCGGCGCGGCCGGGGCGGGCTTCTGCCGAGCCTCGTTCTCCACCAGCTACGAGCGCATCCACGAGGCCTGCGAGCGCATCGCGCGCTTCCTCGACGGCGTCCGCCGGGGCTGAGCGTCCGGGCTTGCTAGGCCGCCGGGGCGCCACGACCCTCCACGCATGGAACGGAACACCGAGCTGGAACGTGCCGTCGCCATCGTCGGCCGCCCGAACGTGGGCAAGAGCCGGCTGTTCAACCGCCTGGCCGGGCGGCGCATCTCGATCGTGCACGACATGCCCGGGGTCACGCGCGACCTCATCACCGCGGAGGTGTCCGACGGCGCCTACACGCTGATGGACACTGGGGGCATCGGGCTCTTCCGCGCCGAGCTCACGCCGAAGGTCGTGGCCGACGCGGTGGAGGAGCAGGTGGGCTTCGCCGTGGCCGCGGCCCGTCTCGTGCTCCTCGTCGTCGACGCCTTCGAGGGGTGTGCGCCCCTCGACCTCGAACTCGCCCAGCTTCTGCGCCAGGCCGGGAAGCGGGTCGCGGTGGTGGCCAACAAGGCGGACACCGAGGAGCGGGACGAGCGCTTCGCGGAGTTCTTCGCGCTGGGCTTCGGCGAGCCGCTGCTGGTCTCGGCCGAGCACGGCCGCGGCGTGCCCGAACTGCGGGCCCGCATCCTCGCCGAGCTGGGCCCGCCCCCTCCGGCGCCCGCCCCGGAGGCGACCCGTCCGATCCGTCTGGCGCTCGCGGGCCGTCCCAACGTCGGCAAGAGCTCCCTGGGCAACCGTCTGCTGGGGCAGGGGCGGCTCATCGTCAGCGAGGTGGCGGGCACCACCCGCGATCCCGTGCGCGCCCGCCTGCGCCGCGCCAAGGCCGACGGCACGGAGACGCGCTTCGTGCTGGTCGACACCGCGGGCCGCCGGGCCGCCACCCGTCAGGACACGCTCGACTTCTTCTCCCAGTCCCGCGCCGAGGAGATCCTTGCCGAGACCGACGTGGTCTTCCTGGTGCTGGACGCGCAGCAGGGGGTGACCCGCATCGACAAGCAGCTCGCGGGCGAACTGGCGCTGCTCGGCTGCGGCATCGTGGTGGTCGTGAACAAATGGGACCTCGCCAAGGAGGCCTTCCGGTCCAAGCAGGTCGACGGCTTCGAGGACGAGGAGGAGTTCCGCGCCAAGTTCCGCTCGGCGGTGCGGCGCGAGCTGTTCTTCCTGCCCGACCCGCCGCTGCTCTTCGTCTCCGCCCGCTCGGGTCTGCGCACCGAGGACCTGCTCGACGCGGCGGAGGGCGTCTTCGTCCGCGCCGGCACGGCGATCTCGACCGGCCGCATCAACCGTCTGGTGCAGGACCTGATGGTGAAGCGTCCGCCCCGCATGGTCTCCGGCCGCCGGTTCAAGTGCTACTACGTCACCCAGGTCTCCTCGCGGCCGGTGCGCTTCCGTCTATTCTGCAATTCCGAGGAGCGTCTCGAGGACGCCTACCAGCGCTACCTCGTCAAGGGCGTGCACGAGTCCTTCGACCTCGCGGGCGTGCCGGTCTTCCTCGACGTGGTCGGCAAGCCGAAGCAGCACGGGCGCAAGTTCTTCGCCCCTCCCGGCGGCCGGGCGGAGGAGGCGTCCGCCGCTCCGAAGCCCCGGGCGGCCGCGTCCCCCGGCCGGAAGAAGCCCGCCAAGGGCGGTCGCAAGTCCGCCGTCGGCGGGCGCAAGAAATCCTATTCGCGCTGGGAGAAGCCGCGCTCGCTCAAGGGCAGGGCGGCTCGTCAGGCCCGCAAATGAGCCATGCCGAAGGTCGTCCTCCTCGGTTCCGATGAGATCGCGCTGCCCGCTTTCCGGGCGGTCCGGTCCCTGCCGGGCGTCGAGGTGGCCGCGGTCTATTCGCAGCCGGACCGTCCCTCGGGACGCGGTCAGGAGATCCGCCCCAACGCCGTCGCCGCCTGGGCCCGGTCCGAGGGGCTGAACCTGCTCCAGCCCGAGCGGCTCGGGCCCGCGGAGGCGGAACACCTAAAGGGGCTGCGCGCCGACCTCGGCGTGGTCATGGCCTACGGCCAGCTGCTGCGCCAGGACTTCCTGGACGCCACCGCCCGCGGCTTCGTGAATTTTCACGGATCGCTCCTGCCCGCCCTCCGCGGCGCCACTCCGGTGGAGGCGGCCCTTGCGCACGGCCTCGCCGAGACCGGCGTGACGCTGCAGCAGGTGGTGCTGCGTCTTGACGCCGGCCCCGTCCACGCCCGCGCGACGCTCAAGGTCGCTCCTGCGGAGGGCAGGGCGTCGCTGCGCGCGCGGATCGGCGCCCTCGCCGGCGGGATGGCCGCGTCCTCCATCTCGGCCGTGCTTGCCGGGACTTCCAGGCCCGTGCCGCAGGACGAGTCCGCCGTCACGCACACGCGCCGCCTCACGCGGGCCGACTCGGCCCTGGACTTCGCATCCGCCGCGCGCGAGCTCGACGCCCGCGTGCGCGCGCTCGAGGGCTGGCCCGGCAGCTCCTTCGAGCATCGCGGCGAGACCGTGAAGGTCGGCGCCGCGGAGTCTGCGACTGGGGCTGGCGAGCCGGGTCGCGTGCTTGAAGCGGGTCCCGGGGGCGTGCGGGTGGCCTGCGGCGAGGGCGCGCTGCTCCTCACCCGTCTCCAGCGGGCCGGTGGACGCATGCTGCCCGCGGGCGAGTTCCTGCAGGGGCATGCGATCGGGCAGGGCGAGCTTCTCGAGTCGCGGCCGATGCCCGCCCTGGTCTCCAAGTCCCCTTTTCCGCGACCGGGCAGGGCGTAAGCGCTTGATTGGAGTCGTCGCGTACGCTGTCATTACGCATGCGCACGCTCCTGCTCGCGACGCTTGCCGCCGCCCTCGCCGGGCAGACGGCGCCCGTCGCCGAGAAGGGAGGCATCGCTTTCCGTCAGGTGACGGGCGGCACGTTCTCCGGCTTCAGCGACGATGACCGGGCCGAGAAGGTCTGGGAGGCGACGGCCAGGCGTTCCAGTCCGGTCTCCGGCGGTCGCTGGGAGATGGAACAGCTGCAGTTCCGTTCCTTCCGCGAGGGACGGCCCTCGGTCTCGTTCAGCAGTCCCGCCGGCACCCTCAGCCCCGCGGACAGGGCGGCCGACGGGCAGGGCGCCCTCGAGGCGGCCTCATCCGCCTTCTCCCTCAATGGCAAGGGATGGAAGTGGCGTTCGACCCCCAAGGGCGACCTCTTCTCGATCTTCTCCGATGTCCGCGCTCAGCTCGAGATGGACAAGCCGGCTGAGCGCCGCTGGACCGTCGTCGCCAAGGGCATGGAGGCCGTGCCCGCCCCCGGTGGCACCACGCTGACCTTCGACGGCGGCGTGACCATGTCGCGCCTCGGGGAGCGCATCGCCTGCCGCCGCGTGGTCTGCCTGCTCGAGGACGATCCGAAGGGCGGGGCGCGCTGCCGCATCATCGACGCCGAGGGCGAGGTCGTCCGCACCTTCGGGCCGCAGACGCTCAAGGGTTCCGCGGCGCGCTTCGACCTCGCCAAGGAGGCGCTGGAGATGACGGGCGGAGTTCGTTTCGACGACGAGGGGCTTTCGGGGCTGGCCGCGACCCTGCGGCACGAGACCTCCACCGGCACGACGCACCTGACGCGGGGCGACGCCGCGCCGGTCCTCATCCACCTGCTGCGCAAGGGCGAGGACCCCGCCGAACTCTCCGGCGACGCCGTCAGCTTCCGGCGCAAGGCCGGACAGGCCCTCTCGCTGCTCGACGTGAAGGGCCGGGCCTCCTACCTGACGCCGACCGCCTCGCTCCGCGCCGAGGCCATCGCGGCCAGCGACGCCTCGGACGGATCGGGACTCATCACCGCGTCCGGCGCCGTCACCGGCGAGGTCGAGGGACGCGTCATCCAGGGCGACCGCGCCGTCTGGAACCGCGCCCTGCGCCGACTTGACCTCTACGGCGGCCCCTGCCGCGCCTCCGACCCCCGCGGCTTCGTCGCCACCGGCGTCTCCATCCGGGGCGACCTCCTCCGCAGCCGCTTCGAGGTGCGCAGCGGCGACAGCGTGCGCGCCACCGTCACCGTGCCGTCCTCGCAGAAGGACGGCGCCCCCGGCCGCGCGGAGGCCGACCAGGTCGTCGTCGTCGAGGAGGAGGGCGTGCTCCAGATGGAGATGCTCGGTTCCGTGCGCTATTCCGGCGACGGCGTCTCCACCGAGTCGCAGAAGTTCGTCGCCTTCGCCGTTCCGTCCGCTCCCGACGGCAAGCCCGCGTCCGACGGCAAGCCCGCGCCCAAGGGGGCTGCGAAGACCCTCGAGCTTTCGAAGGCCATCGCCGTGGGCGGCGTCCGTTACGTGCAGGCGGGCCTCAAGGCCTTCGCCGAGCGCGTCGACCTCGTCCCCTCCGTGCAGATCGAGGAGATCGTTTCGGCCGAAGCCATCGGCGGACGTCCCAGGCTGCTCACCCTTTCGGGCGGCACCGGCGAGGCGCGTCCGCGGCTCGAGCTGGCCCTTTCGGACGGACAGCCCACGAAGTTCACGGCCGATTCGCACGAGGTGCTCTACACCCCCCGGCTGACGAAGTTCTTCCTCCGCGGCTCCGTCAGCATGGACTCCGGCGACACCAAGGCGCGCTGCGACCTTCTCGAAGGCCTCGCCTCTCCCGGCAAGGGCGGCCGGCTCGAGGCCCGCACGGTCGTCGGACGCGGTGCGGTGACCGTCGAGGGCGCGGGCACGCGCGCGCAAGGAAGGACGCTCGAGGTCTCGCCGACGGCGGGAGAGGCCCGGCTGTCGGGAGACGCCTCGATCCTGGCCAAGGACGGCACGCTCGGCCTTCCCGCGCGCGAGCTCGTCTACGACATGCGGCAGCGGGCCTGGCGGATGCCGAGCGCCAAGGACGAGAAGGTGCCCGGCCAGGTCCTGCGGCCGAGGATCTACCTCGGGCGCGACTTCACCCTCCCCGAGGTCAAAAACCTCGACAATCCCCGCTGACCGAGTCCTGCTGGTCGCATGGCCGACAGCAGCGAGAAGGGCCTCGTCCGGGTCGACGCGCTGGCCAAGCGCTACGGCGACAAGGTGGCCGTCTTCGACGTCAGCCTCGCGCTGCGCGCCGGCGAGATCGTCGGACTGCTCGGACCCAACGGCGCGGGCAAGACCACCACCTTCTACATGGTCGTCGGCCTCGTGCCCCCGTCCAGCGGCCGCGTCCGCATGGACGGCGTGGACGTCACCGCGATGCCCATGTGGCGCCGCGCCCGGGCCGGCCTCGGCTACCTCCCGCAGGAGGCGTCGGTCTTCCGCAAGCTGACCGTCTGGGAGAACGTCATGGCCGTCGTCGAGACCCTCGGCCTCGCCCCGAAGGAGCGGCAGGAACGCGCCCAGCGTCAGCTCGAGGACCTCGGCCTCGAGCGCCTCGCCCGGCAGAAGGCCTTCACCCTTTCCGGCGGCGAACGGCGCCGCCTCGAGATTGCCCGGGCCCTGGCGACCTCCCCCCGCTTCCTCCTGATGGACGAGCCCTTCAGCGGCGTCGACCCCATCTCCGTGGCCGAAGTCCAGGCCATCGTCCGGCGCCTCAAGCAGCGGGGCATCGGGGTCCTGATCACCGACCACAACGTCCGGGAGACCCTTTCCATCGTGGACCGGGCCTACCTCATCCACCAGGGCCGCGTGCTTGCGTCTGGCTCTCCCGAGGAAATCGTCAACAATCCCGAGAGCCGCCGCCACTACCTGGGCGAGGGCTTCAAGATATGAGCAACGCGACCGACCAAGCCCCCGCGAACCGTCCGGAGTCCGTCTCCGTCCGGGAGTTCTTCGACTCGTTCAAGGACATGCTGCAGATGGAGCTCCTCGCCGGCGCCGAGGGCCTCGACAACGTCATCTCGGAGAAGTCCCTCAACCGTCCGGCGCTCGCGGTCACCGGCTATTTCAAGGAGTTCGCCTTCCGCCGCCTGCAGCTGCTCGGCGCCGGCGAGATGGCCTACCTCGGCGACCAGACGCCCAAGGACCGCGAGCGCCTGCTCGAGGGCCTCTTCGCCAAGGGCATCCCCGCCGTCGTCGTCTCGCGCGGGCTGAACGTGGACGAGGTGCTCGTCCGCATCGCCGACCGCCACCGCATCCCCCTCATCCGGACCCAGCTCAAGTCCAAGGACTTCTCCGCCGAGGCCACCGTGCTCCTCGAGGAGAAGTTCGCGCCGCGCACCAACATCCACGCCACCCTGGTCGACATCCGCGGCGTGGGCGTGCTGCTCCGCGGTCCCTCCGGCGTGGGCAAGAGCGAGTGCGCGCTGGCGCTGATCGAGCGCGGCCACTCCCTCGTGGCCGACGACTACGTCATCGTCACCCTCATCGCGGACCGCGAGCTGCAGGGCACCTCCAAGGAGCTGAACCGCGGCTACATGGAGTGCCGCGGCATCGGCATCATCAACGTGGCCTCCATCTTCGGCGTGCGTTCCGTCCGTCGCGAGAAGCGCGTCGACCTCGTCGTCTCCTTCGTCCTCTGGCAGCCCGGCATGGACGAGGAGCGTTCCGGCCTCGAGCACGACACCTTCGACATCCTCGGCCGCAAGGTGCCGCACATGACCATCCCCGTGCGTCCCGGCCGCGACATGGCCCGCCTGGTCGAGGTCGCCGCGATGGTCCAGGCGCTCCGCAGCATGGGGCACGACTCCGCCCAGGAGTTCAGCGAGCGGCTGATCAGCCACATGGCCCGCGAGAAGAAGCCGGGCTGAGCCTCAGCGCCCCGGATTCTCCCAGCGGCAGTCGGCCATCACGCGCAGGCACACCTCGCGGAGGTCGAAGAGGGCGCCTTCCAGCGTGTCGGCCTCGTCCGCGGCCGACATGCGTGCGGCCGGGGCGATGTTCGCCACGAGCCCCATCGCGTGGTTGATGGCGGACAGCGCGCGCTTCATGTGCACGAGCGCGAGGGCGGGGTCGCCGGTGTCGGTGGCGTTAACGGCCATGATCATCTCGTGCTGCGATTCCCAGAAGGAGTGGGCGATGTCCGCCGCCTGGCGCGGGGTGATCGCGTGCCCTGCCTTGTCGCAGAGCGAGCGGAAGGTGTCCATCAGCTCGATGCCGAGCGCGCGGGACACGACGTAGACGGGATGCTGGTGGATGCAGTACGGGGGCTCGTGGTCCTCGGCCTCTTCGGGCGCGTCCTCGACGAGCCCTTCGGGCGGGGCCCAGTCGGCGTTCTCCCAGCCCATGCTGCGGGCGCTCTGGTCCAGCCGGTCGGGCAGCTTGCGGACCTCGTGGTAGTGGGAGAGGAACCGGCCGATCTCGAGCTCGTTACGGCGGAGGTAGCCGGTCCAGTCGGATTCGTTCCAAGGGGCGTTGCCCGAGCCGTCATGGTCGCCCTGTGGCTGTTCACCGTCTCGCATGCCATACGATTATGGGGAAACCCGTCCGGTTGCAACCCCTCCGCACCCCTAAATTGCCTTGTAGCCCCGCCAAGGCGGGCGGTAATGGCTCGCATGCCGAACGCCCTGAGCCAGTTCACCGAGACCGTCTCGGGCGGCCGCGGCCTGACCCGGGAGGAGGCCTCCGCCGCCGCCCTGGCGCTGGTTTCCGAAACGGTCACGGATGCCGAGCGGGAGGCCTTCCTGCTGGCTCTGGCCCGCAAGGGCGAGACGGCCGACGAGGTTCTGGGCTTCGCCGCCGCCTACCGCGGCATCTGCCGTCGGCCCGACTTCGGGGACGTCCCCTCGCGCGCCATCGACATCGTCGGCACCGGCGGCGACCGCTCCGGCAGCTTCAACATCTCGTCCGCCAGCGCCCTCGTCGTGGCGGCGGCGGGCGTCCCCGTGCTCAAGCACGGCAACCGATCCATCACCTCCAAGTCGGGCAGCGCGGACTTCCTCGCGGGGCTCGGGGTGCGGCTCGAGGCGGACGACGCCGCGTTGCGGACCGCCGTGGAGCGCGCGGGCTTCTGCTACCTCTTCGCCCCGGCCTTCCATCCGGCCTTCAAGGCCGTCGGGCCGGTCCGCCGCTCGCTGGCGGAGAAGGGCGTCAAGACGGTCTTCAACGTGCTGGGGCCGCTCATCAATCCCGCCTCGCCCGCCTTCATGTCCGTGGGGGTGTATGACGAGCGCTGGGTCGAGCCGATTGCCTCCGCCCTCGGCGGACTCGGCGTGCGCCGCGGCATCGTCGTGCATTCGCGCGCCGGCGGGGGCATGGACGAGATCACCACCGCGGGCGAGTGCCGTGTGCGCGGTTGCGGCGAACTCGCGTCGGTGGACGCGGTCTGGCTGCCCGGGGATTTCGGCTTCCATGCCTGCGCGATCGAGGACCTGCGGGGCGGCACGCCCGAGCAGAACCTCGCCATGATGTCCGACCTGCTCGTCGGCGCGGTGCCTCCGGGTCTCATCGACACACTCTGCCTGAGCGCCGGCGCCGCCCTCTGGGTGGCCGGCCGTGCGTCGGATCCCGCGGCCGGCGCCGCGGCGGCACGGTCGATCGTGCTCGGTGGCGGCCTGCGCGAGCAGCTGCGCCGCCTGCGTTCCGCCTACGAGGCCTGACCCCGCGACTGCGCGAGGAGCAGCGCCGCGGTCCGTTCGGTGGCCCCGCGGTTGCCCTGGCACCACCGCGACGCCTGCGTTCCCGCGGCCCGGATCCGGTCCGGATCGCGCACGAGACGGGTGAGCGCCGTCGCGACGCCCTCGGGGTCTTCGGCGCGGAACGCCGCGCCCGCGGACTCCAGCTGGGCGCACATCTCGCGGAAATTGCTCATCCTCGGGCCGTAGACGATCGCGAGGCCCGCGGCTGCGGCCTCCACCGGAGTCTGGCCGCCCTCGTTGGGCCGGAGGCTCTTGCCGCAGAAGGCGAGGTCGGCCGCGGCGGTCAGCGCGCGCAGCTCCCCCGTCGTATCGGCCACGTGCACCACCGTGCCCGCGGGCGCGGGGGCGCCCGAGGAGCGCAGGTGCCAGGACAGGCCCGAGGCGGCCACCTCGCGTGAGACCTCTTCGCGGCGTTCTGCGTGACGCGGGACCAGCAGCAGCCTCACGTCGCGCCCCGCCTCGCGCAGCGTGCGCAGGGCGGACAGCAGCATCGTCTCCTCGCCCGGCCAGGTCGAGGAGCCGAGCACCACGCAGTCGCAGCCACCGAAGCCCAGCGAGTCGCGCAGACGGCTCCTTTCGTCGGGGCCGACGGGGGAGGGCGCCGCCACGTCGAACTTCAGGTTGCCGGTCTCGACCGGGGACAGCCCCAGCTCGCGGAACCTTCGCGCGTCCTCCGCGCTGCCAGCGCAGATGGCGGCGAAGCGCGAGAACAGCCGCCGCGAGAGCGGGCGCAGCCGCAGGTGCCGCGCGAAGGACCGGTCGGACAGACGTCCGTTGATGAGCACGGCGGGAACGCCGCGCCGGCGCGCCTGCGCGATGTGCTCGGGCCAGAGCTCGCCTTCCACCAGCACCACGATGTCGGGCCGGATGCGGCTCCAGGCGAGCGCGCTGCAGGGCCAGAGGTCGGTCGGGAAGATGCCGACCTTGTCGACCGTGGCCGCGTGCAGGTCCTGGGCGATGCGGTAGCCCGTGCTCGTCGTCGTGGTCAGGACGATCTCCACGTCGCCCTCGGACTTGAGCCGCCGGAGCAGCGGACCGATGGCCTGGATTTCTCCGACCGACACGGCCTGGATCCAGAAGCGCCTCTTTCCGGGGGGCACCGGGCCGAGGTCCGGGAAGAAGCCCAGCCGCTGGCTGAAATCGGTGGCGTAGCCCCCGCGCCGGAGCATGCGCCACAGGTAGTAGGGCAGGGCGAGGACCAGAAGGATCGGGAAAAGTATCCGGTAGGCCCAGGTCATCGGCGTTCTGACCCTGCCCACCCTTATTTCCCTGTCAGCCCCAAACAGCCCCTCCGGACCCCCTTTTTCCCGCTTGCACCCGGGGCCTCGGGGTGTTTCAACGAACTTTCCACCGCTTGGACGGGCCGCCGATCCGTCCGGGCATACCAAACCAAACCGCAGTCAAACACCACTGATCCAATGTCCCCTCCTCGGCAGGATGCGGGATACGGAGCCCGAAACCCATGAACATCACAGTCAAAGACCTACTCGACGCCGGCGTCCACTTCGGACACCAGACCCGTCGTTGGAACCCCCGGTCCCGTCCGTACATCTTCGACCACCGCAACGGTGTGTCGATCATCGACCTTGAGAAGACCCACGCCTGCCTCGCGGCGGCCGCCGGCTTCGTCGAGGAAGTCGCCGCCAAGGGCAAGGAGGTCCTCTTCGTGGCCACCAAGCCCCAGGCCCAGGAGGTCGTCCGCCAGGCCGCCCAGTCGACCGGCATGCCCTTCGCCGTGAACCGCTGGCTCGGCGGCACCCTGACCAACTTCGCCACCATCAAGAAGTCCCTGGACAAGTACCGCACCTACCTCCGCATGGAGCAGGACGGATCCCTGGCCAAGATGCACAAGAAGGAAGGCGCCGCCGTCCGTCGCGAGATGGCCCGCATGCAGCGCAATTTCGAGGGCCTCCTCGAGTACCACGACCTCCCCGCCGCCGTGATCGTCATCGACACCAAGCTCGAGGAGATCGCCGTCAACGAGGCGAACCGCCTCGGCATCCCCGTCGTCGGCCTCTGCGACAGCAACTCCGACCCCACGCTCCTCCAGTTCCCGATCCCGGGCAACGACGACGCCGCCAAGGCCATCCGCCTGGTCGTCGAGACCCTCACGCAGGCCGTCCAGGCCGGCGTGTCCCGCCGCAAGGTCGAGCGCGACCCCCGCAAGACCGTCACGCCCCTGTCCCGCGAGGACTCCGGCGAGACCGTGCTCCCCGAGGTCAAGATTTCCGAGGACCTGCTCAAGGCCAACGAGCGCACCGAGCAGTCCGAATCCGAGGAGTCCTCCAAGGGGCCCCGCGGCCGCAAGTCCTCCAAGTGACCTGAGCCCATGTCCGCGATCACCGCACAGACCGTCAACGATCTGCGCCAGCGCACCGGCGCAGGCCTCATGGACTGCAAGAAGGCCCTGACCGAGGCCTCCGGCGACATGGAGCGCGCCGTCGAGATCCTCCGCATCAAGGGAGTCGCCACGCGCAACAAGAAGGCCGACCGCAAGGCCAGCGAGGGCGTCCTCGCCGTCGAGATCTCCGGCGACGGCCGGAGCGCGACCCTTCTCGAGCTCAACTGCGAGACGGACTTCGTCGCCAAGAACGAGGCCTTCATCGCGCTCTCGAAGGACCTCGTGAAGCAGGCCGCCCTCAAGGGCGTCGACGGACTGCTGGAGCAGCCCTACCACGCGGACGCCTCCCGCAAGGTGAACGACTTCCTCAACGACCAGGTGACCAAGATCGGCGAGAACCTCAAGGTCTCCCGCGCCCTCCGTTTCGACGCCTCCGGCACCGGCCGCGTCTCCGCCTACGTCCACACCGGCGCCAAGATCGCCGTGCTCCTCGAGCTCGGCCTCAAGTCCGCCGGCGCCGCCTCGAACCCCGAGGTCGCCGACCTCGCCCGCAACCTCGCCATGCAGGTGGTGGCCAACAACGCCCGCTTCGTGCGCCGCGACGAGGTCCCCGCCGAGGTCGTCGCCAAGGAGAAGGAGATCGCCGCCGAGTTCACCAAGTCCGAGGCCGACAAGGCCATCGCCGAGGCCCAGCGCGTCGTCGAGGACTACCGGGCCCAGCTCGCCGAGCAGAAGGCCGCCAACAACGCCGAGGCCGTCGCCGAGCTCGAGAAGCGCATCGCCGTCTCCGAGAAGCAGGCCGCCGCCGCCGAAGGCCGCAAGAAGAGCCAGCTCTCCAACCTCGAGAAGATCGTCTCCGGCCGCGTCGACAAGTTCTTCGCCGACGCCTGCCTCCTCGAGCAGGTCTACTTCCGCGAGACCGACAAGAAGATCTCCGACCTGCTGTCCGGCGCCAAGGCGCGGCTCGGCGAAGAGGTGACCGTCGTCCGCTTCGTCCGCTTCCAGGTGGGCGAGACCGCCGCCGAGTGACCTGAGCCCGCGGCAACCCGGGGCCGGTCCGCAAGGGCCGGCCCCTTTGCTTTACACCGGCGCGGCCCCGCGCAGTCTGGGTGCATGGCCTTCGCACCCTCCGTCTTCTGGCGCTGCGCCCGTGGGCGCTGTCCTGACTGCGGGGGCGGGCTGGGCGAGGGGGCCAGGTCCCTCCTGACCGTGCCGGCCGTCTGCCCCTCGTGCGGACTGGTCCTGCGCCGGGGCGGCGGGTTCTTCCTCGGCGCCATCGTCTGGAGCTACGGACTGATCGCCTTCGGGGTGCTTCCGCTCGTCGTGCTGGCTCATCTGCTCGGCCTGGCCGGGGAGGGCGCGGCCGTCAGGACCGCGGCGTTCTCCGTCCTGCTGGCGCCCGTGCTGCTCAACGGGCTCTCCTGGCGGCTCTGGCTGGGGACCTACTACGGGTTCCTGCCGGAGCAGCTCCCGTCTTCCGGCCGGCGCGCCGACGACTAGTTCCTGCGCGAGGCCATCCGCCGCGTCAGCTCGATCAGGAACGCGACGTCCCCGTCGCTCGCGCGCAGCTCCTCTTCGGCCTCCTCGGTGAGCCGGGCGATCTGTTCGCGCGTGGCGGCCTCGCCGTGCAGGCCGACGTAGGTCAGCTTGTCATTGCGGGCGTAGGCGCCGGTGGGCTTGCCCAGCGACGCGGCGTCGGCGCCGAGGTCGAGCAGGTCGTCCACGAGCTGGAAGGCGCGGCCGACCGCGAGCCCCGCGCGGCGGAAGCGTCCGACGTCCGCGGCACCGGCTCCTCCCGCCATCGCGCCCATCGCGAAGGAGGCGCCGATCATCGCGGCGGTCTTGCCCGTCAGGATGAACTCGAGCCGGTCGCCGTGGGCCCCGGCCGCGAGTCCGCCCATGTCCTCGGCCTGGCCGCCGACCAGCAGCCGCGAGCTCGCCGTCGCCTCGTCGAAGGCCTTGTGGCAGGACGGGCGTCCGCGGCGGAGGTCGGAGTCGTCCATGCACGGAAGATCGTCATGGATGAGCGAGTAGGTGTGGACGCATTCGAGCGCGGTGGCGGCGTAGTCCGCGTCGGCCTTGCCGTCGAAGGCCTCCGCGGAGGCGAGGCAGAGCACCGGACGCAGACGCTTGCCGCCGGCGTCGAGCGAGTGCCGCATCGCGGCGTGGAGCCGGGCCGGCCGCGTCTCCGCCGCGGGCGTGAGCCTGCGGAGCGCCGCCTCCGCCTTCGTCAGGAGCGCGCGGTGCCGGCTTTCGAAGGCCGCGTCCTCCATCTCAGCCCGCCCCTCCCGTGCGGAAGAAACTGGCC
>JBJTIX010000250.1:0-2228 GCA_046095205.1 Opitutia bacterium | reverse complement strand
CTCCAAGCCCTGCGCTCCGCCGTCGACGTGCTCTCCGCCGCCGGCCGGGACGACCGTCTCGCCGCCCTGCCAAACTGGGATTCTCTGGCCGTGCTGCTGGTGGTGACCCATTACGAGCACGATTACGGCGTGGCCGTGACCGGCGCGCAGGTGCGCGCCTGCGCCACCGTCGCCCACCTCCTGGCGCTCATCCCTTCCGACAAACCATGAAGAAACTCCTCATCGTCGGCGCCGGCGGCTTCGGCCGCGAGATGCGCGCCTGGTGCCGACAGCATCCCGATCACGGCCGCGCCTGGGCCTTCGAGTCCTTCCTCGACGACACCCCGGATGCGCTGGCCCCGTTCGGCTCCTTCGCGCCCGTCCGACCCCTCGCCTCCCATCGTCCTGCGGCGGACGAAGTGTTCGTGTGCGGCCTCGGCCTGCCGGACGTCAAGGAACGCCTCGTGCGTCCGCTGCTCGGCCGCGGCGCCGACTTCCTCACCTTCGTGCATCCTTCCGTCATCCTCGGCGAGCGCGTCGTCCTGGGGCGCGGCGTGGTGCTCTGCCCCGGCGCCATCCTGTCCGCCGACATCGAGCTCGGCGAGTTCGCCATGGTGAACCTCAACTCCACCGTGGGGCATGACGCACGCATCGGCGCCTGGAGCACGTTGAGCGCGCAGTGCGACGTCACCGGCCACGTGCGGCTCGGCGACCGCGTGTTCATGGGCAGCAAGTCCACCGTCATCCCCCGCCGCAGCGTCGGCGACGGCTCGACCGTCGGCGCGGGCGCGGTGGTGATCGCCGACGTGCCCGCCGGCGTGACCGTCGTGGGCAACCCGGCCCGCATCCTCTGACCCCTTGCGCAAGGCGCTCCTCATCTTCGGCTCCGTCGTGATCATCGCCCTCGTGGCGCTGGTCACGGCCGTGTCCCTGACCGACGTCCCCCGCCGCTTCACCGGCCGTCTCACCGACGTCCTGCCGCGCGAGGCGGCCGGCTGGGTCCGACGCGACGTGCCCATCGCCGGCACCTCCGCCGGCGCCGCCAACGTGCTCGGCATCCTCAACTTCAGCCAGGCGGAGCAGGCGATGTACGAGAAGGGCGGGCGGCGCGTGCTGGTGTACGCCGCCTACTGGGAGCCGGGCAAGGTCTCCGTCGTCGACGCGGGCTCCCACAACCCCGACTCCTGCTGGGTCAACGCGGGCTGCGTACGGACCGAGCGCAGGCATTCCGTGCCCGGCCTGCTCGGAGGGCGCGCCCTCCGTCCCTACGAGTATGGACAGTATCTCGTGCCCGGCGGCGGACGCCAGAACGTCGTCTTCTGGCATCTCGTGAACGGCAGGCCCAACCGCTACGAGGAGCAGGAGGCCGGCTGGCGCGACGGCCTTGTCGGTCGCCTCGAGCGCCTGCCGCTCCTCTTCAAGGACATCCGCGACTACGGCATCAACCAGAAGAGCGAGCAGCTGTTCGTCCGCATCAGCTTCACGCCCTCGCTGGCCGACGCGATGGCCGATCCCGACTTCGCCCGGCTCCTCCAGTCCCTCTCCTCCCTCGGCATCTTCGAGGACCAGGAGTGGAGGTGAAGATCAGCTGGAACGTTGATCCGTTGACCAGTTGGCCAGAGGGGTAAACTGGCTACAGTTTGGTCAACTCATAGTCTTTTGTGGTTTTCTGGCCCTCCGGCAAACTGATCAACGGATCAACTGCTGCTCTTGTTCTGGCCCTCCGGACAACTGATCAACGGATCAACTACTGCTCTTGTTCTGGCCCTCCGGCCAACTGGTCAACGGATCAACTAATGCTTCCTCGCTGCTTCTTCAGGCGCTCACCGCTGACGGCGGCGACGAAGTTCACGCGGGTGGGCACCTTGTGGCGCGCGAGGCGGACCCGGCAGGCCGAGCGCAGGGCGGAGCGCAGGGTCTCGTGGTCGGCGCCGGCGGCGGCGACGACGTCGACGGCCACGGTCTGGCCGGTGAGGGCGTGCGGCTCGCCGTGGACGCGGCAATCGCGCACGCCGGGCACGCCCAGGACGACGGACTCGACCTCGGCGGGCATGAGCTTCTCGCCGCCGACGTTGATGAGCTCGCCCATGCGTCCGAGGACGCGCAGGGTGCCATCGGGGCCGAGCTCGACGCGGTCGCCGGTGCGGAACCAGCCGTCGGGGGTGAAGCGGGAGTTGTCGGCGTCCAGATAGCCGTCGATCTGCGTGCGACTGCGGAGCCAGAGTTCATCGTCGATGACCTTCCACTCC
>JBJTIX010000249.1:0-5487 GCA_046095205.1 Opitutia bacterium | reverse complement strand
CGGACAGGCCCGCGTCCAGCTGGCCTGCAATCCCCACCCGCAGCCCGTCGAGCTGGCCCTCCCCGAGGACGGCGCCTGGAACCCCGTGGCGCTGTCCCCGCGTCCGGACTGCCCGCATGCGCCGGGCCCGTCGCCCGCGGTGACCGCCGGCAGGGTGATCCTTCCCCCGCTGGCCTGCGGAGTGTGGTCCTGCCCGGCCTGACCGCATTCTCGCTTGCAAACACGGTGAGCCCGAACCTTTTTCAACGCCTTACCCGGACCTTCCGGAACTTTTCCAGCACCATACCATGGCCACCAAAGTAGCAATCAACGGATTCGGCCGCATCGGCCGTCTCGTCTTCCGCGCCCTCGTCGAGCAGGGACACCTCGGCAAGACCTTCGACGTCGTCGCCGTCGGCGACATCGTCCCGGCCGACAACCTGGCCTACCTCCTGAAGTACGACTCCACCCAGGGCCGTTTCAACGGCACCGTCTCCTCCAAGAAGTCCTCGCCCGACAAGGCCGAGGACGACGTCCTCGTCGTCAACGGCAAGGAGATCCTCGTCGTCTCCGCCAAGAGCCCGGCCGAACTCCCCTGGGGCAAGCTCGGCGTGCAGGTCGTGATCGAGTCCACCGGCCTCTTCACCGAGGCCGCCAAGGCCAGGGGCCACCTCGACGCCGGCGCCAAGAAGGTGATCATCTCCGCTCCCGCCAAGGATGAGGACATCACCGTGGTCATCGGCGTGAACGACGAGAAGTACGACGCCGCCAAGCACAGCATCATCTCGAACGCCTCCTGCACCACCAACTGCCTCGCGCCCCTGGTGCACGTGCTGATCAAGGAGGGCTTCGGCGTCGCCGAGGGCCTGATGACCACCGTCCACGCCTACACCGCCACCCAGAAGACCGTCGACGGACCCTCGAAGAAGGACTGGAAGGGCGGACGCACCGCGGCCCAGAACATCATCCCCTCGGCCACCGGCGCCGCCAAGGCCGTCGCCCTGGTGCTGCCCGAAGTGAAGGGCAAGCTCACCGGCATGGCCTTCCGCGTCCCGACCCCGACCGTCTCGGTCGTCGACCTGACCGTGAAGACCGTCAAGGAGACCTCCCTCGCGGAGATCAAGGCCGCCCTCAAGCGCGCCTCCGAGACCTACATGAAGGGCATCCTCGCCTACACGGACGAGGAGGTCGTCTCCTCCGACTTCATCCACTACAAGAGCTCGTCGATCTTCGACGCCGGCTCCTCCATCGAGCTGAACAAGAACTTCTTCAAGCTCGTCAGCTGGTACGACAACGAATGGGGTTACTCCAACCGCGTCGTCGAGCTGCTGGGCAAGGTCTCGGCCAAGCTCTGAGCCGGATTCCGGCCTTCGCCATGCGGGCGGTCCTCCGGGGCCGCCCGCCCGCTTTTCGTCCGGACCCGACAATCGGCGCCGGAGCCCGCTTTGTTCTTCCCACCCCGCGGGCAAGGGCTTTCTCTGCACCCATCTCCACCGCCATGCCCGCTCCCTCGCTCAAAGAACTCGGCTCCGTCAAGGGACTGCGCGCCCTCGTCCGGGTCGACTTCAACGTCCCCCAGGACAAGAAGACCGGCGTCATCACGAACACCCAGCGCATCGCCGCCGCCCTCCCGACCATCCGCTTCCTGCTGGATGGCGGCGCCTCCCTGGTGCTGATGTCCCACCTCGGCCGTCCCGACGGCAAGGCCGTCGAGAAGTTCTCCCTCCGCCCCGTGGCCGCCGAGCTCGAGAAGCTCCTCGGCCGCCCCGTGAAGTTCGTGCCCTCCTGCGTCGGCCCCGAGGCCGAGTCCGCCGCCAAGGCGCTCCGGCCCGGCGAGGTCCTCCTGCTCGAGAACCTCCGCTTCCACATCGAGGAGGAGGGCAAGGTGAAGCTCGAGGACGGCACCAGCCAGAAGGCCGACCCCGCCAAAGTGGCCGAATTCAGGGCCTCCCTCTCCCGCCTCGGGGACGTCTACGTCAACGACGCCTTCGGCACGGCCCATCGCGCCCATTCCTCGATGGTCGGCGTGAACCTGCCGCGCAAGGCCGCGGGCTTCCTCCTGGAGGCCGAGCTGAAGGCCTTCGACACCGTGCTCAACAGCCCGAAGCGCCCGCTGCTGGCGATCCTCGGCGGCGCCAAGATCGCCGACAAGATCCCGCTCATCCGCAACCTCATCGAGAAGGCCGACGAGATCATCATCGGCGGCGGCATGGCCTACACCTTCCGCAAGGTCTGCGACGGCATGGAGATCGGCAACTCGCTGTTTGACGCCGAAGGCGCGAAGATCGTCCAGGAGCTGCTCGACAAGGCCCGCGCCCGCGGCGTGAAGGTCACCCTGCCGGTCGACTTCACCTGCGGCGACAAGTTCTCGCCCGACGCGAACACGCGGCCCGCGACCATGCAATCCGGCATCCCCGCCGGCTGGGAGGGCATGGACTGCGGGCCCGAGTCGATCCGGCTCTACGAGGCCGCCATCGGCCGCGCCGGCACCGTGGTCTGGAACGGCCCCTGCGGCGTCTTCGAATTCGAGAAGTTCGCGGTCGGCTCCAAGGCCATGGCCGCGGCCGTCGCCAAGGCCACCGAGCGCGGCGCCATCACCATCGTCGGCGGCGGCGACACCGCCACCGCCGCCAAGAAGTTCGGCGTCGACGGCACGGTCACCCACTGCTCGACCGGCGGCGGCGCCTCGCTCGAATACCTGGAGGGCAAGGTCCTGCCCGGCGTGGCGGCGCTTTCCGCCTGATTTTCCAAGCATACGCACCATGTCCCACCGCACCCCCCTCATCGCCGGCAACTGGAAGATGAACAAGACGCCCGCCGAGGGCGTCGAGCTGGCCCGGTCCCTCGCGGCCCAGGTCGGCACCGAATCGGCCGTCCAGATCGTGCTCTGCACGCCCTTCACCGCGCTCGACGCGGTCGGCCGGGCCGTCGAGGGCACGCATCTCGCGCTCGGCGCGCAGAACATGCACGACAAGGCCTCCGGCGCCTTCACCGGCGAGGTCTCGGCGACGATGCTGCGCGGACTCCACGTCAGCCACGTCATCCTCGGCCACAGCGAACGCCGCAGCATCTTCGGCGAGGACGACGCGTTCATCAACCGCAAGGTGCTCGCCGCCCTCGAGGCCTCCCTCAAGCCCATCCTCTGCGTCGGGGAGCTCCTCGCTGAGCGCGAGGCCGGCCGCACCAAGGAGGTCGTCCGCGTCCAGGTGGAGAAGGGCCTCGCGGGCGTGCCTGCGGGCAAGGCCGAGCAGGTCGTCATCGCCTACGAGCCCGTCTGGGCGATCGGCACCGGCAAGACCGCCACGCCGGCCATGGCCCAGGAGGTGCACGCCTTCATCCGCGGTCTGCTCGCCGCGCAGTTCGGGGCCGAGATCGCGGGCCGCGTGCGCATCCTCTACGGCGGCTCGATGAAGCCCGACAACGCCGACGCGCTGCTCGCCGAGCACGACATCGACGGCGGCCTGATCGGCGGCGCCTCGCTGGAGACCAAGAGCTTCGTCGACCTCGTCAGAAGCGCGGCCAAATCGCTCTCGTCCTGAACAAACAGGCCGGCAGGGCAGGGGATTAGCCCTTTTCGGGCTAATCCCTTTTAAGTCTAATACTTCGACCACGGCTTTTGCCCGCCTTTCTTGCGGGGCATCCAAGGGCCTAATATTTAGAATAGTTCTAACAAGTTAAAACATTGTTATTCAATGGTTTATAAAAGTCATGGCTACAGATAATGAATGGCGCCTGAAACGGAGCGACTGGACCCCTTCGAAAACGGGCTAAAACCCTCCAAATTTGGGTTGCGAAGGGTTGCCCGGATGCGTGCCTCTGGTGGCAAAACTCCATGAGCAAGATCGCCGCGTCCCACTCGACCAGCCGAACAGGCGCCGGCCCCTTCCTCGCCCCCCTTCACCGCTGATTCCCCAGTCTCGCGATGCGCAAGCTCATTGAATTTATCAACCGTCCGGCCCCCCGGGGGAACTTCTTCTCCCGCGCCGTCAACGCCGCTCCGCTGCAGATCGGCGTCTGCCTCCTGGTCACCGCCGTCGTCCTCGTCGCCGCGGTCAACGAATACGGCACCAACAAGTATCTGAACGTCGGATACACGCCCGACCAGCCCGTGGCCTTCGACCACTCGTTCCACGCCGGCCCCGGTTCGGCGCTCGGGCTCGACTGCCGCTACTGCCACAACTTCGTCGACAAGTCTGGCCATTCCAACGTCCCCAGCACGAACACCTGCTGGAACTGCCACAGCCAGGTCAAGACCGACAGCCCCGCCCTTGCGCTCGTCAAGAAGAGCGTCGAGACCGGCGAGGCGATCCGCTGGGTCAAGGTCCACAAGGTCCCCGACTACGTCTACTTCAACCACGCCGTGCACGTGAACCGCGGCGTCAGCTGCGTCGAGTGCCACGGCCGCATCGACCAGCAGGTCGTCGTCGGCCAGCAGAAGTCGCTCAACATGTCCTTCTGCCTCGACTGCCACCGCAACCCCGAGCAGGCGCTCCGCCCCGTCGACAAGGTGACGGACCTGGCGTGGAAGGCCGAGTCCCCCGCCAAGCAGGCCGAGCAGGGGACCAAGTTCGTCCACGATTGGAAGGTCAACCCGCCCCAGAGCTGCTCCGGCTGCCACCGCTGAACTCCTCACGCACCCCCTTCAATGAGCAAGAAAGTCTTTCAGCATCCCGCCCCGCGCGAAGGCGCCGTCCAGCCCTGGCGCAGCCTCGAGGAGCGCAACAAGAGCCCGGAGTTCCTGACGCGCGCCGAGCGTGAGTTCGTCGACGGCGCCGCCGCCGCCCCCTCTCCCGTCGAGCGCCGCGAGTTCCTCACGCTGATGGGCGCCTCCTTCGGCCTCGCGGGCCTCGGTCTCGCGGGCTGCCGCGAGCCCCGTCACCACACGCTGCCTTACGCCAAGCAGCCCGAGAACACGATTCCCGGCATCCCGACCTACTACGCCAGCTCCTTCCCCGGCGAGTTCGCCAGCCAGCCCCTCATCGTCGAGACGCACCAGCACCGTCCCACGAAGGTCGAGGGCAACCCGAGCCACGGGGCCGCGGGCCGCGCCTCCTCCAAGTACGCGCAGGCCAGCGTGCTCGACCTCTACGATCCCGACCGCGCCAAGGGTTCCTACGGACGCGACGGCGCCCAGATTTCCGTCGCCGCCGTCCGTGACGTCCTTCGCGCGCTCGCGGCCGAGGCCAGGTCCTCCGCCGGCGAAGGGCTCGCCGTCCTCGTCCGTCCCTCCTCGTCGCCCACCCGTCGTCGTCTCGCCGAGGCCGTGCGCTCCGCGCTGCCGAAGGCCCGCTGGGTCGAGTACGCCCCCGTCCGTCAGGACCGCGCCGACGCCGCGCTCGGCGCCCGTGCGCTGCCCGACTTCGCCAAGGCCCGTCGCATCCTGTCGATCGACTGCGACTTCCTCGGTTCCGGCGACGATCAGCGCGCGGCCACGGTTGTCCACGAGGTCGCGGGCGCACTCGCGGATCCAGTTCGTGTCCACCTGGAGGCCGCTGACGCGGAGACCGG
>JBJTIX010000248.1:0-1723 GCA_046095205.1 Opitutia bacterium | reverse complement strand
CGCCGGTGAGGCCCTGGGCGCGGGCGCGGTCCAGGCAGGCCAGCATCCGCTTGTAGTCCTTGGGCATCACCTTGACGAACCTGGCGGAGGCCGACTTCCAGTCGGCGAGCAGGGACTTGGCCCGCGCGCTGCCGGTGAGTTCGGCGTGACGCTGCACGATGCCGCGGAGCTCCTCGGCGTCCTGGCCTTCGGTCTTCTCGAGGCCGACCATCTGCTTGTTGCAGCGGGACGCGAAGTCGCCCTTCTCGTCGTAGACGTAGGCGACGCCCCCGCTCATGCCGGCGGCGAAGTTGCGTCCGGTCGCGCCGAGGATGACCACGCGGCCGCCGGTCATGTATTCGCAGCCGTGGTCACCGACGCCCTCGACCACGGTCGTGACGCCGGAATTGCGGACGCAGAAGCGTTCGCCGGCCACGCCGCGGAAGTAGGCCTCGCCGGAGGTGGCGCCGTAGAGCGCGACGTTGCCTAGCAGGATGTTCTCGTGGGCGGGGAAGGTGGACTTGGCGTCGGGGTAGACGACGATGGTTCCGCCCGAGAGGCCCTTGCCGACGTAGTCGTTGGCGTCGCCCTCGAGCTCGATCGTCACGCCCTTGGGGACGAAGGCGCCGAGGCTCTGGCCGGCGCTGCCCTTGAGCTTGATGTGCACCGTGCCGTCGGGGAGGCCGTCCGGGTGGCGCTTGGTGATCTCGTTGCCGAGGATGGTGCCGACCACGCGCTGGGTGTTGCGGATGGGCAGTTCGAGGCGGACCTTCTGGCCCTTCTCGTAGGCCGGGCGGCACTTCTCGAGCAGCACGGCGAGGTCCATGCCCTTCTCGAGGGAGTGGTCCTGCTTTTCGGTGCAGAAGCGGCCGACCTCGGGGCCGACTTCGGGCTGGTAGAGCAGCCTGGAGAGGTCGATGCCCTTGATCTTCCAGTGGTCGACGGCCTTGCGGGCCTCGAGGACGTCGGTGCGTCCGACCATCTCGTTGAGCGTGCGGAAGCCGAGCGAGGCCATGATCTCGCGGACCTCCTGGGCGATGAACTTCATGAAGTTCACGGCGTGGGCCGGGTCGCCCGTGAAGTTCTTGCGGAGTTCGGGATCCTGCGTCGCCACGCCGACCGGGCAGGTGTTCAGGTGGCAGACGCGCATCATGATGCAGCCGAGGGTCACCAGCGGGGCGGTGGCGAAGCCGAACTCCTCGGCGCCGAGGAGCGCGGCGATGACGACGTCACGGCCGGTCTTGAGCTGACCGTCCGTCTCGACGACGATGCGGGAGCGCAGGCGGTTGAGGACGAGGGTCTGGTGGGTCTCGGCGAGGCCGAGCTCCCAGGGCAGGCCGGCGTGCTTGATGGAGGTCTGGGGCGAGGCGCCCGTGCCGCCGTCGAAGCCGGAGATGAGGACGACGTCCGCGTGCGCCTTGGCCACGCCGGTGGCGATGGTGCCGACGCCGACTTCCGAGACGAGCTTCACGCTGACGCGCGCGGCGCGGTTGGCGTTCTTGAGGTCATGGATGAGCTCCGAGAGATCCTCGATGGAGTAGATGTCGTGGTGCGGGGGCGGGGAGATGAGACCCACGCCGGTGGTGGAGTGGCGCACCTTGGCGATCCACGGGTAGACCTTGGCGCCGGGGAGTTGGCCGCCTTCGCCCGGCTTGGCGCCCTGCGCCATCTTGATCTGAATCTCACGCGAGTTCACCAGGTAGCTGCTGGTCACGCCGAAGCGGCCCGACGCCACCTGCTTGAT
>JBJTIX010000247.1:0-5414 GCA_046095205.1 Opitutia bacterium | reverse complement strand
CTGACGGTGAGCGCGTTGCCGGTCGTGAGCGAGGCGCCTGCGGCGGGGAAGACGGCAGGCGAGGCGCCGTTGGTGATGATGACGAGCTCCTGGGCCGCGGTGCCGAGAACGAAGGCGCCGGTGATGGAAGCGGAGCCGGCGGTGTTGTCGAAGAGGACGCCCCCGGGATTAGTGGTGAAGCCCAGGTCGCCGCCGAGCGTGAGGGCGGCGCCTCCGGTGAGTTTCAGGCTGTTGACGCTGCCGAGCGCCGACGTGCTGGCGGCGCCTCCGATGGAGAAATTGGTCGCGCCGGCGAGCGTCAGCGCGCCGGAACCGACGGTGTAGCCGGTGAACTGCGAGGCGGTCGCTCCGCTGTTGACCCAGTCGAGGCCGTTGAAGGTCGCGTAGCCGCTCTGGATGCCGTTGCTACCCGCCGGAGCGGTTCCGTTGAAGTTGATCGTGCCGATGCCGGGCTGGTAATCGAGAGTCGCGCCGGCGCCACGGGTGCCGAGGTCCTGGAAGGTGAGGGTGTCCGCGCCCGTACCGTTGATGATGGAGATGACGCCATGTCCGGCGGTGGGCGTGAGACGTCCGAGCACTTCGGAACTGGCACCGCCGGACCACCCGACGTAGGTGAAGGTGCCTCCCGCATTGCCCAGGTTGGTGGCGCCCTCGGTCGTGAAGATGAGCCCGGTGGAAGTGTTAAGGACGTCGCTGGTGGCCGTGGTGGCGGCCGCCCGGAACGTCCCGTTGGTCACGGTCAGGTTGCCGCCGAAGCTGTTGCTCAGCTCGGGCGTGATGACTTCGTTGAGGGCGACCGCGCCGACCGCCAGGGAAGCCCCCGTGCCACTGGCCAGGGTGATCGTGGTGCCGGAAGTGATGTCCCGGATGTACCAGTTCTGAGACGCAGGCAGGTTGGCGCTGGTGACGCGCTGTCCGGGCACCAGACCGGCCGTGCTGGCCAGGGTGATCACCGGATTGGCGGTGCCGGTGCTGGCCAGCGTGTTCGTGAGGGCGGCGGTGACGCCGTTGACCGGCGTGACCGATGCGGTACCGGCGACTGTGTTCGCCTGACGGTTGTCGCTGAGGATGAGCGTCAGGGAATCAAGGACTTGGACAATCACGGATCCGGGATTGATGCCGGCTCCCGACACGGGCTGACCCGGGACGAGACCGGCGGTGGAGCCGGAGGAAAGCGTGACGGTCGTGGTCGCGGTGCCACCGGTGGCGTCAAGGTTGAGCGTGACCGTCTGTCCCACCTGAGAGGACTGCTGGACCTCCCAAGTTCCGCTGCCATACTTGGTTACAGCGGTGAAGTTGCGGGCCCCACTGATGATTCCGGTAATCTGGTTGATGACCGAGGACGGAGAAGTGCCGCCGAGGTGGAGGGTGCGGGCGTCAGTCCGACTTGTAGCAAAATTGTTAGGGACGACGAGACCCGTGGGCGCCGAACCTGACTGGCTGGCCTGGACGTAATTGTTGGCGTTGTTGAGGTCGAGGACCTTGTTGGTCCAGGTCTCGCCCGCGCCGGTGGAAGCGGTGCCGATGAAGTCGAGCACGCCGCCGCCGAAGAGCACGCGTCCGGACGAAGTGTTGTTCGGGTTGAGGACCTCGATGGTGCGGATCTGGAGCGTGCCGTCGTTGACGGTGGCGTGGGTGAGGAAGGTGGCGGCAGTGCCGCCGGCGGACTGCGTGAAGGTGAGGGTGCCGCTGCCGCCCTTGGTGAAGGAGTGACGTCCGTTGGACGCGAAGACGACGCCGTTGATGACCGTGTCGCCGCCGCCCGTGGCCGTGAAGGTGCCGGTGCTCGTGCCCGAACCGTTCGCGTTCCAGACGTTGCCGGAGATGGTGACCGTGCCGCTGGTGTTGTTGTTGAGCGTGAGGGACCGGTGGTCGGCTGCGGCCGACAGGGCGCTGGCGAAGGAGACGTTGAAGCCGTTGCGGCCGACGATGGTGTAATTGACGGTGTTGCCGCCGGACTGACGGGTCAGCGTGCCGAGCGCGACGGACTGATTCTGGAGCTGGCCGGCGCCCAGACCGAGTGAACCGGAGACGCCGTGATCGACGAAGACCGTGCCGGTGGTGTTGTTGCGCACGCGGACGTTGCGGCCCGCAAAGGTGCCGGGCGTGACGACCTCATTGGCTCCGATGGCTCCGGCGGCCTTGATGGCGCCCGTGCCGCTGACCAGCGTGACGGTGGTCCCCGTCAGGGACAGGATGGACCAGTTCTCCGAAGAAGGCAGGTTGGCGCTGGTCACCCGCTGTCCGACGACCAGGCCGGCGGTGCTGGCGAAAGTCAGCACGGGATTCACGGTGCCCGTGCTGGCTGCGGTGTTGGTGCGGGTCGACGGGAGGTAGCTGAGCGGCGAACTCGTGAAGCCAGCCGGGTTGTCGGTACGGACCTCGAGCCAGCCGTTGTTCAGGTCGACCGCGTTCGCGCCGGCGTTGCGGCCGAGGGCGGAGTTCTCGGAGACGCGCACCGTGCCGCTGTCGACGCGGATGCTCGAATTGAAGGAGTTGGCGGCATTCTGCAGCCAGACGGTGGTGCCGATGAGGCGACCCACCTTGATGAACCTGTCGTCAGCGGTCTCTGCGCCGGAGACGACGCCGCTGATGATGAAGTTTCCGTTGCCGTAGAGGATGTTGTTCTGCCCGATGCCGGAGAAGGTCAGCGAACCGCTGATGGTCGTGGAACCGTGCGTGGCCCAGATGCGGGCGTCGGACATCGGCGCGGCGAGGTTGACGCTTCCGAGGGTGTTGTAGCCGACGCTGATGAGGGCGCCGGTGTCGTTCGTGGGGCCGGCGCCCCGACCCGAGACGGAAACCGCACGCGTCAAGGTCAGGCCCGTCGCGCCGGCACCGGATGACGTGCCCTGCAGCACGAGCGAACCGCCGCCCACGCCGGTGTTGCCGGTGTTGGCCAGGCCCTGCACGAGGATCGGGGAGGTGGCGGCGCCGAGCTGGGCCACGTTGGTGATCACCAGGGCGCCGTTGCGGATGAGCAGGTCGCCGGTGAAGTTGTTCGCGGCGTTGCCGAGGATGAGCGTACCGTTGCCGGTCTTGGTGAGCCCCTGACTGCCGGAAATGCGCGCGGATACGGTGGCGCGGGAGGCGACGCCCGCCGAGACGACGGGTGCCGACGCGAGACCAGAACTGACCGGAGCCGCGAGGGTCAGGGCCTGGGCCCCGGTGATGTCGTAAACGGAGGAACCGGAGAAATTGAGACCGCCGATGGTAATCGGCTGGCCGAGCGTGACCGTGTTGGAACTGCCCGCCGCGCCTGAGAAATAAGCCACGTCGTTGGCCGTGAAAGCGCCGATCGCAGCGGTCGGCTGCAGTCCGTTGGTCGTGGTGGCAGAACCCGCGTTGACCCAATTGGCCGTGGTCGTATCCCAGGTTCCGGTGCCGCCGAGGCCCGCTGAACCGCCGTTGACGTCCCAGAAGAAATTGGCGGCGCGGGCGGCGGGCGGAGCGACGGCGACGAGGGCCGCGGCTGCCAGCAAAGAGGCGCGCGAGATCAGGGGACGAGGCTTCTGAATTTTCATTAGATGGGTAACGAAAGAGTCACCGGTTGGTGACGCTTGTTGGGGGATGACGAAATCATTGGGGCATTCACCCCAGAGGGCAACCCTTTTGGAGCTGAAAACCCCTCATAAGTATTATTTTTCCGCACCAATAGTTATTCACCATCAGTGAAAGTCATCAGTGAGAATTTAACTCTAAATTTACATTTAATGACTTATTTCGGTCTTTAAATTTTTTATTGTACGTTTTCCGTCCTTAAATGGTCCGGATGAAGTCGGCCAGCAGCGCCATGCCCAGACCCACGACACCGATCAGGGTCTCGGTGATGGTCCAAGTGCGCAAGGTCTGGGCCACGGTGAGGCCCAGGCACTCCTTGACCATCCAGAAGCCACTGTCGTTGTGGTGAGAGAGGAACAGCGAACCGCTACCGATGGCGATGACCAGCAGCTCAGGGCTGGCACCGGGCGTCGCGATGAGCGCCGGCGCCAGGAAACCGGAGGCGACGGTGATGGCCACGGTCGCGGATCCGGTGGCCACGCGGATGAACGCCGACACGAGCCAGCCGTAGACGAGCAGCGGCATCCCGGCGTCGGAAGCCAGCGCCGCGAGCTCACGGTCGATGCCGGCCTCGCGCATCACGCGGGCGAAGCCCCCTCCCCCGCCGACGAGCACGAGGGTCATGCCGATGCCGGCGACGCTGGCCTCGGAGAACTTCAGGAGCTCGGTCGCGCCGCGCCCGCAACGCGAACCGAAGGCCCACATGGCGAAGAGCACGGAGAGCAGCAACGCCATCCCGGGATGGCCGACGAACAGCAACGCCGCGCCCCACGCGGTCGACGCGGCGTCAGGCACGTAGGCGTTCTTCACCAGGACTTCGACGACGGTCCCGCCGAGCAACAGGAAGACCGGCAGCAGCACGGTGAAGAGGGTCAGGCCGAAGCCGGGCAAGGTCTGCCCTGAACCCACGGAAGGGCTGTATTCAGGGGTCGGAACGTGCACGTAGCGCACGGCGGCACGGGCGAAAAGCGGACCGGCCACCGCGGCGACGGGGATGCCGAGCACGAAGGCCCAGAGGATGACGAGGCCCATGTCGGCCTTGAGCGCCTCGATGGCCACGACGGGGCCCGGATGCGGCGGCATGAGGCCGTGCATCACGGAGAGGAAGGAAAGCAGCGGCAGGACGAGACGCAGGAAGGGCTGGCCGGTCTCCTTGGCCAGGGTGATGACGATCGGCAGGATGAGCAGCAGGCCGACGGCGAACCAGGTGGTCATGCCGACGCATACCGCGAGCAGGATGATGCACAGGCCGATGCGCGAGGGCCCGAGCGTGCGGATGAAGGTGCGCGCAAGGACGCCGGCGCCGCCGGACTCGGCGAGGAGCTTGCCGAAGACGACGCCGAGGACGATGATGGAGCCCGTTCCCGCCATGGTGGCCCCGAAGCCGTCCTGGAAGGCCTTCAGCACGGCGGTCATACCCAGCCCGGGCGCGCCGGAACCGACCGCGATGACCGTCGCCCCCAGGGCGAGGGAGCTGATCAGGAGGGCGATGACGGGGGTGAACTTGAGCCGCGTGACCAGCAGGACCAGGACGGCGATGGCGAGCAGGGCGTAGAGCATCAGGGCTTCGGCGGGGCGACCGTGGCACGAGTAGCGCCCACGCTGATGCCGCCGTCAACCAGCAAGGTCTGGCCTGTCACGTACCGGCTCTCCTCCGACGCCAGGAAGACCACGGGGCCGGCGAGGTCGCCGACGGCTCCGGGGCGCTTGAGGGGGATGCGGTCGCAGAGGTATTCGACCCACTCCTTCTGCTCGTAGAGGACGGCGTTCTGCGCGGTCTTGAACCAGCCCGGGGCGAGGCAGTTGACGGTAACGCCATGCCGGCCCCAGTCGTCGGCCAGGCTCATGGTGAG
>JBJTIX010000246.1:0-15599 GCA_046095205.1 Opitutia bacterium | reverse complement strand
ACCGTGAAGCGCCCGAGCCCCTCGCCAGGGAAACGTCCGATGATGCCCGTCGCCTCGCGGAAGTCGTCCAGGGACACCGAGGCGTCGACCAGCCAGCTGCCGTCGTCGCGACGACGAACGGGACGGGAGTTCTGACGCAGGGAGGAACCTTCGTTGGGAAGCTCGCCCATGACGGTCTCGAGCACGTCGTTGAGCGAGACGACGCCCCTGACGCGCCCGAACTCATCGGTGACCACGGCCAGGTGTATCTTGTCGCGGCGGAACCTTTCGAGGAGCTCCGTGCCCGTCAGTCCGGGCAGGACCGTCGGGGGTTCGGTCAGCACGTCCTTGATGGTCACGGAACCGGTGAGGGAGAGGTTGGCCCAGAGACGCTTGACGGAGACGACCCCGAGAGGCCGGTCGGGCGTGCCCTCGTAAACCGGGAACCAGGTGTGGCCCGACGAAACGATCTTGCGCCAGTTCACCTCGTCGCTGTCCTTGAGGTTCAGCCAAACGACGCGGTTGCTGGGGGTCATCAGCGCCTCGGCGGTGACCTGGTCGAGGGAGAGCGCGCCATGGACCATCCTGTGTTCGTGCGCGTGGAGCACGCCCGAAGCCATCCCCTGGTCCACCATCATCCTGAGTTCGTCCTCCGACATCTTGTCCTCCTCCGCGGGCTTCCGGCCGAAGGCGAAGAGGATGATGTCCGCCAGGAAGCTGAGGGCGGAGACCAGGGGTGAAGCCAGAGCGGCCATGAACGACATGGGTCGGGACACCGCCACGGCGAAGGTCTCGGGATTGCCCAGACCCACGCGCTTGGGCACGATCTCTGCGCAGACGATGGTCAGCGATCCGATGAGGAAGGAGACGCTGCCGCGCGAAAGCGACTCGGCGTTCTCGGAGATCCAGGCGAACGGCGCGGTGGCCAGCAGGGGCGTGAGCTTCGCGGCAAGGGGCTGGCCGCCGTAGGTGGCGGCGATGATGCTTCCGAAGGTCAGGCCGACCTGCACGGTCGAGAGGAACTTGGAGGGATTGGCCAGCAGAGCCAGGGCCTGGGCCGCCCCCTTGCTTCCGTGCTCGGCCATCCGGGCCAGCCTGCGGCGGTTGGAGGACACAATGGACATCTCCGATAGCTCGAAGAGTCCAACCATCAGCCAGCAGGTCAGTATGACGGCAATTTCCACTCCGTGACGGGGTATAGAAACGGGCAAAGCCCGTCAAATCCGCACTTGTTGCCCCGAGAAGAGGGGGTAATTTCAGCGTCTTTCATGAGCGAACGGCATGATGCCATCGTGGTCGGTAGCGGAATCGGAGGCCTCAGCTTCGCGCTTTCGCTGGCTCGCCGCGGGCTGAGCATCGCCCTGGTGACCAAGAAGACGGGGTCGGAATCCAACACCAACTGGGCCCAGGGCGGCATCGCCTGCGTGACCGACGGCGGCGACGACTTTGAAAGCCATGTCAGGGACACGCTGGCCGCCGGCGACGGTCTCTGTGACGCGGCCGTGACCCGGCACATCGTGGAGAGCGGCCCCGCCCGGGTGGCCGAACTCATCGAGTGGGGGGTGCGTTTCGAAAACGGGCCTGACGGACGTCCCGACCTGGGACGCGAAGGCGGACATACCAAGCGCCGCATCCTCCATGCCAGGGACATGACCGGCAGGGCCATCGAGTCGGCCCTCCTCCGGGCAGTGGCCGCCGCGCCCGGCGTGACCATGCTCGAACACCATCTGGCGATCGACCTCGTAACCCGTTCCAAATGCGATCCCGCCGTCGGCATGGGTGGCAAGGATGACCGGGTGCTGGGCATCCATGTGCTCGACACAAGGACCGGCGCCGTGCGCACCATGGCCGCCAAGGTCGTCGTGCTGGCGACGGGCGGCGTCGGTCAGGTCTATCAGTTCACCACCAATCCCGACATCGCCACCGGAGACGGCGTGGCCATGGCCTACCGCGCCGGCGCCGAGGTCAGGGACATGGAGATGGTCCAGTTCCATCCGACGGCGTTGAAGGCTCCCGACGGCGGCCGGGCCCTGATTTCCGAGGCCGTGCGCGGCGAAGGCGCGGTGCTCAAGGACCTGTCCGGGCGTCCCTTCATGTCCGGCTTCCATCCGCAGGGCGACCTGGCCCCGCGCGACATCGTCGCCCGCGCCATCGACGCGGTCATGAAGCGAACGGGCGCGCCCCATGTGCTGCTCGATGCGACCCGTGTGGCCGAGGGCGAATTCGCCCGAAGGTTCCCCCATATCCACGCGACCTGCCTCAAGGCCGGCTTCGATCCGACCAAGGACCCTCTGCCGGTCGTCCCGGCCGCCCACTACCTCTGCGGAGGGGTGACGACCGACCTGTCCGGGCGCACCACGCTCCCGGGGCTTTACGCCGTCGGCGAGGTCGCCTGCACCGGACTGCACGGCGCCAACCGTCTTGCCTCGAATTCCCTGCTGGAGGCCGTGGTGCTGGCGCACGACGGCGCCCAGGCCGCGTCCGCCGACATCTCGGCCTGCGTCGGCGCCTGGCCCGCCCTGCCCGCCTGGGTGGACGGATCGGCGGGCGATCCCGACGAACGGGTCGTGCTGTCGCACAACTGGGAGGAGCTGCGGAGGACCATGTGGGACTACGTGGGCATCGTCCGTAGCACCAAGCGCCTGCAGAGGGCCCGCGCGCGCATCGCCGCGCTGGCCGACGAAGTTCGCGACTATTACTGGAACTTCAAGGTGGAGCCCAGGCTGCTCGAACTCCGCAACCTCATCCAGGTCGCCGAGCTCATCGTCGAGTGCGCGCTCCAGCGCAAGGAGAGCCGCGGCCTGCACTTCACGCTCGACCACCCCGACAGGCTGCCGGTGGCCGTTCAGTCCTCCGTGCGTCGCCGGCCGGATCGCGCATGAGGATCGCGGTCGTCGGCGCCGGTGCGGTCGGCTCCTGGTATGGGGGGCTCCTCGCTCTCGCCGGACACGAGGTGCACCTGCACTCTCGCAGCACCGCGGGCCTCCTCAAGCAGAAGGGCCTGGTGCTCGAGGATCCGGCCGGCCGCAGGTCGGCACCGATCGCCGGCGCGCATGAAGACACCGTCACCATCGGGAAGTGCGACCTTGTCATCGTGGCGATCAAGTCCACCGCCAATGCATCCCTGCCGCGCCTCGTTGCGCCGCTGGTCGGTCCGTCGACCCTGCTCCTGACCCTCCAGAACGGAATGGGCAACGCCGAGGCGCTGGCTGCATTCCATCCGGCTGACCGGGTGGCCGCCGGTCTCTGCTTTGTCTGCATCAACCGCATGCCCGATGGCAGCGTGCGCAACATGCTGCCCGGACATGTGCGGGTGGCTTCGGCCAAAGGGGGCATCGGGCCAACCGCAGAACTTTGCGCGGGCCTGCTCGCAGCCGCGGGCGTGGACTGCCGGGCGGAGGCCTCGCTGGACGACGTGCTGTGGAAGAAGCTCTGCTGGAACATCCCCTTCAACGGCCTCGCCATCGCCGCCGGCGGCGTAACCACCGACAGGGTGCTCTCCGACCGCATGCTGCGTCAGCGAGCCCTTGAGCTGATGCTCGAAGTCTCCGCCGCGGCGGCGCTTTGCGGACATCCCTTTGATCGCCGGCATGTTGACTGGCAGTTCAAGGTCACCGAAGGAATGGGCCCCTACCGTCCGTCCAGCCTCATCGACTATCTTGAAGGCCGTGATGTCGAGATCGACGGAATCTGGTCCGAACCGCTTCGCCGCGGGGTCGCGGCAGGCCTGCAGATGCCGGAACTGACCCGGCTCCTCGAGGAGATCACCGAACGTGTCCGCGCCCGGCGGCCCGGAGGCTGATCAGGACCGCCCCGCATAGCCGTTCCGACGCGTCGCCTGCCCGCGTGGGCGTCCAGAATCCTGCGGGCATGGCAAGTCCGTCGGTCATTTCACCCTGACCGCCCCGCGCGTCCTGCCATGCGCAGATGAGCCGTATCCTGTCGGAATTCGCGGACCCTTCGCGCGACCAGCGGAAGGTGAGCGTGACATAGGCGGAGCTGGGGTCGTCGGAGTCTATCCAGCCTTGGGTCCGCCCCGCCCTGACGGCCTGATCATGAACCGCCGCCTGTACGCCGGTTTCGAGTCCCGCAGGGGCTGAACCCACCTCAGGGTGAACGAAAAAACGCCCCTCCCTGACGGGGCTTGCGCAGGCTGAAAGCAGCATGCAGCAGACGGCCGCGATCCTCATGAACTCCGTTCGGTGCATAAGTTGTTCATTAACCGCTCTCGACCGTCTGACAAGCCGTGCCATCGTCCACGGCGATGCGCAAGGTGCAGGCAGTCTCCTTCGACCTGGCAGGGACCCTCCTGCACCCGAAGCCTTCGGTGGGCGCCGTGTACGCCCGCTGCGCCGCCGCGTACGGAATAGAGATTGATGCCGCCCGGCTGGATCGCGACTTCCCGATGGCCTTCCGTAACGCCGACAGGTCGGGCACGGCCCGGGATTTCTGGTCGGACGTGGTGAGCCGCTGTTTCGGCACCACCCTGCCCGCTTCCAAGAGAAAGGCGGTGTTCGAGGCATGCTGGGACGCCTTCGGGCGGGCCGACGCCTGGAGGCTGGTTTCCGGAGCCCGTCAGGCCGTGACCGCCGTCAGATTCCTGGGGCTGAAGACCGCCGTCATCTCGAATGCCGACTCGCGCATGCGGGCCGTCCTCGACGGGCATGGATTGACACCGCTCTTTGACGCGGTGCTCCTTTCGGATGAGACCGGAGTGTCCAAGCCCGAGCCTGCGGCCTTCACGCAGGCCGCCCGTGCGCTGAACGTGCCTGTCTCCGCCCTGGTCCATGCGGGTGACAGCATCAGGGAGGACGCCGAGGGTGCGCGCGACGCTGGAGCCACCGGGCTCATCGTCGGCGACGCGGCGCCTGAAAGATGCCTGGCCTGCGTCCGCATCGCCGACGTCCCGCTGGCCGTCCGCGCCCTGCTGACCGGTGGCAAGTCCAAGGGCAGATACTCCCGCATCGCCCACAATCTGCTGGCTGAGCTCTCCGGGCTGCCGCCTGACAGGAGCCGATCCACGGGTCGCCCCGTGAAGTCGATCGAGGAGGCCGTGCTGGAGGCGGTCGGGAAGCTCCGCCTCGATCGGCCCGTTCCGGAAACCTCCATTGTCGCTCACTGGGCCGAACTGCTGCCCTCTAAGCTGGCCCGCAGGTGCGCCCCCCTCAGGGTGCTCGATGGCGGCCGCCTGACCGTACAGTGCGAGAACGCCGTGGTGAGGTCAGAGGCCAAGTTTCACGAACGGGCGATGCTGGCCAAGATCCGCGCCCTTCCCGGCTGCTCCGAGGTGAGATCGATCACCTTCGTCAGCGGCTAGGGCTTTTCTCGAACGGCTTCCGGAAGGCCTCCTTGAAGTCGACTACGTCCTCGAAGTCGGAAAGCGAGTCCTCCGGGGAACTTCCGAAGAGCTTGGCCTCGATCAGGTTGAAGACCACGTTGCCGACGTCGATGCTGCGCTTGAGTCCCCAATTGGTGACCACCTTGTAGGAGACCGGGCCGTAGGTCTCGAGCACGTGCTGACGGAAGCCCTCGACCAGCTGCTGTCCGGTCACATGGCGGCTGTCCTTGGGCTTGGGCTTCTTGGGGTCTCCGTGGACGAGCTTCTGGGCGTGGTCGAGCGAGGACCGCACGAGTTCATACGCCTGAGGGGCGTAACGGGGATCCTTGGCCACGATCTCCCGGATGGTCGCCTCGTAGTCCATCAGCGGTAACGGGCCAGCTCGGTGAGCAGGCGGTCGTTCTGGGAGGCGGTGCCGACGGTGAGTCTCAGCCAGCCGCTCATGCCGTATCCCTTCAGCGGGCGCACGATCACTCCCGCACGCTGCAGGCCGGTGAAGGCTTCATCGGCCTTGGGGACGCGGGCCGCGAGGAAGTTGGCGTGTCCGGGAATGAATTCGAATCCGAGGCGCCTGAGACCCTCCGAAAGCTGGGCGATCCCCTCGGCGTTGGCCCGGCGGGACTTCGCCAGGAAGTCCGCGTCGTCGAGCGCGGCCTCCGCCGCGGCGAGGGCGGGCAGGTTGACGTTGAAGGGCTGCCTCACGCGGTTGACGAGGCCGCAGACCTCCTCCGATCCGATCAGGTAGCCGACCCGGAGGCCGGCGAGCCCGTAGGCCTTGGAGAAGGTCCGGGTGACGACGACCTTCCTGCCGGCGGCCATGAGAGGCCTGAGGTCGGCGGACTCGTCGAGGTATTCGGCGTACGCTTCGTCCAGGCAGAAGATGACGTCTTCAGGCAGGCCCTTCGCGAGATCGACGATGTCAGCGGCACTGTCGGTGCCGCCCGTCGGGTTGTTGGGGCTGGCCAGGAAGACGATGCGCGTGCGGGAGGTGACGGCAGCCCGCATCGCCTTGAGGTCGTGACGGAAGCCCGGCATCGGGACCTCCACCGGCGTGGCGCCGAAGAGCAGCGTCGCAAGCTTGTAGACCACGAAGGCCTGGGAGCCGAAGACGACCTCATCGCCGGGGCGCAGGAAGGCCTGGGCCAGCAGGATCATCACCTCGTTCGAGCCGTTGCCCACGACGAAGTTGGAGGGCCGCAGCTTCCAGCGGGCGGCCAGTTTCTCTCGAAGGAACGTGCAGCCTCCGTCGGGGTAGAGGTGGGAAGACTCCAGCGCCTTGCGCGCGGCCGCCAGGCCGAGCGGGGACGGACCGAGGGGGTTCTCGTTCGAGGCGAGCTTGATGACCGAACCGGGATCCAGCCCGAACTCGCGGGCGACGACTTCGATGGGGCGTCCCGCCTCGTAGACCGGCTGCGAGAGCACGGGCCGGTTGGCCAGATCTGAATAGGACGCCATCTTGAACCAAACCAATGTCCGAGGCGCGCCCGTTGGCAAGTGCGGGCTCATCCCGCTTGCCTAGGCCTCGTGCCGGTGGCACTTTGCGGCATGAAGCTCGTCGTCACGGGAGCCACCGGCCTGCTGGGCCGCGAGGCCGTGCTGTCGGCCCTGCGGCGCGGACACAAGGTCGTCGCGGTCGGGCGATCTTCCGAGCCGCGCTTCGCCGGAGATGTGCGCTCCCTGCAGCTCGACCTGCTGGACGCAGGGCGGACGAGCTCGCTGATGCTCGAGGAGTTTCCCGACGCGGTGATCAACTGCGCGGCCCTCCCCACGGTCGACGGATGCGAGAAGGATCCGTCGCTGGCCCGTGCGCTCAACGCCGAACTTCCCGCCCGCCTGGCCGAGCTGGCCTTCCATGTGGGGGGCAAGCTGGTCCACGTCTCCACCGACATGGTCTTCGACGGCAGATCGGGGCAGTACGGTCACACCTCCTCCCCGTCCCCGCTCTCCTGCTATGGACGCACGAAGGCCGAGGGGGAGGTCGCCGCCCTCCGGGCCGGACGCGAGCACGCCGCCGTCATCCGCACGACGCTGATCAACGGCAATTCCATCGACGGCACCCGCGGCCTCCATGAGCGCCTCTTCCGCGCCTGGATGAAGGGCGAACGCACCACCCTCTTCACCGACGAGATCAGGCAGCCGGTGGGCATGTCCAACCTGGCCGACGCCCTGGTGGAGATCTGCGAGCGCCAGAATCTCTCGGGCGTCTACCATTGGGCGGGCGCCGAGGCGCTGAGCAGGCATCAGATCGGCCAGAGGATCTGCCGTCACTTCGCCCTCGACGAGGGGCTGGTGGTCGCCGCCGAATCCTCCTCCTTCAGGTCCGAAATCCCGAGACCGCGCGACCTGAGCCTCTCCCTCGTGCCGCTGGCAGGGAAACTGAAGACCCCTGCGCAGACGTTCGACGAACAGCTTTCGGAACTACGCGTGCCGAGGGGTGCGGAGGCGTGGTATGAGTCGGTCACCGGACGAAAGGTCGTGCGTCGCCTTGAGAAGGGCGTAGACTTCTGAACATGGACGTCCTTCCGAGGCAGTCGGCCGACGCGGTGGCCAACATGGCCGCAGACCTCCTGCTGCTCGAGAAGTACCCCCATCCCGATCGCATCCGGTTCCGGGCCTACGCATGGAGCGCCCCGGCCTTCACCTTCGGCGTCTCGCAATCCTGGGATAAATACCGGGCCGCGGTCCCGCCTCATTGCCAGCTGGTGCGTCGCTGCACCGGCGGAGGCCTCGTCAGTCACCTCGAGGACTGGACCTTCGCCCTGGCGATTCCCGCCGCCCATCCCGTGGCGGCCGCGGACGCCATGGCGAGCTACGCGCTGGTGCATAAGGCCATGGCCGAGGCGCTTACAGCCCAGGGTCTGCCTGTGCGCCTGGTGCCCTCCCCGTCCGGCCCCAGGGACTTCAGGCAGCCCGACCAGTGCTCGTCGCAGTCCGAACCGAACGACCTGGTGCGCGCCGACGACGGCCGCAAGATTGCCGGCGCGGCGCAGAAACGTACGCGTCAGGGCCTGCTCATCGAAGGTTATGTCTGGAAGCCCCATCTTCCCGGTTGCGACTGGCCCCGATTCGAGGGGGACTTCGTGGCGGCCCTTGGCCGGGCGCTGGGCAGCGCGCCGGTGCAGGTGGCGGAACCGATCTACGACCAGTTCGACCACGAGGGCGCCTGGGCCAAGTTCAATTCCGAGGAGTGGAACCGGAGGATCTGAGGCCTCAGCCGAAGAGGTCGAGCTGATCGCGGGGGTCAGCCCCGGGTCGCCCTTTTGCCTTCGCAGCCTTGGGTGCACCGGCCGGTGCCTCCTTGACCCCTTCCGGGCGCTCGGCCTTGGCAGGCAGCCCCTTGCCCGATTCCAGCCCCGAAAGGATGGCCCTGGCTCGTTCGACGACCGTGGGAGGCATGCCGGCCAGGCGGGCGACCTGGATGCCGTAGGACCGATCCGCCGCGCCCTCGACCACGCGCCGGACAAAGACGATCTCATCCTTCCATTCCTTCACCGCGACCGAGAAATTGCGCAGGCGTGGCAGCGACTCCGACAGGCGGGTGAGTTCGTGGTAATGCGTGGCAAAGAGCGTACGCGGACCGTCCGGACCCGACCCGTGCAGATGCTCGGCGACCGCCCATGCGATGCTGATGCCGTCGTAGGTACTGGTGCCGCGGCCGATTTCGTCGAGGACGACCAGCGACCGTCGGGTGGCATTGTTCAGGATGTTGGAGGTCTCGTTCATCTCGACCATGAAGGTCGAGTTGCCACGTGCGAGTTCATCGGATGCTCCGACGCGGCAGAAGATGCGGTCGACAAGGCCCACCGTGGCCGACTGCGCGGGGGTCCAGCAGCCGAGGTGCGCAAGCAGCGCGATGAGCGCCACCTGACGGATGTACGTCGACTTGCCCGCCATGTTCGGTCCGGTGATCAGGGCGATCTGCGTGCCGGCACCGGCAAGCTGGGTGTCGTTCGGCACGAACGCGCCCGATCCCGGGCGTGCGAGCAGCATGCGTTCGACGACGGGATGGCGCCCCTGGACGATTTCGAGCCGATCGGAGTCATCGACCTTCGGCTGGCACCACTTGCATTCGCGTGCGAGCTCGGCCCATCCGCGAAGCACATCGGCCTCAGCCAGGGCCTCCGAATTGGCCAGCAACTGCTCTGAGCGTGCAAGTGTTTCAGCCACAAGGGTTTGGAATAGTTCCGCTTCACGGGCCAGCGCCTGTTCGTCCGCCCTCAGCACTTCTTTCTCCTTGGTGCGGAGATCCTCGGTGGTGAAGCGTTCGGCATTCACCATGGTCTGCTTGCGCACGTAGTCCGCGGGCACCAGCGCGAGATTGGCCTTGGTCACCTCGATGGCGTAGCCGAAGGCTCCGTTGTAGCGCACCTTGAGCGACTTGATCCCCGTGCGCTCCTGCTCGCGCCTTTCAAAGTCGGCGATCCATGACTTGCTGTCGCTCGCCAGCGAGCGAAGCCGGTCCAGCTCGGAATCGAAGCCTGCGCGCAGCGCACCGCCATCGGCCAGGTCCACAGGTAGTTCGTCGGCGAGGGCTGACTCGAGCCTGCCGAGAAGCGCGCCTTCGGGTGACAGGCGCGTGGCGAGCCCGGCCAGCGCGCCGCCGGGCATCGCGGAAAGTTCGTCGCGGACGGAAGGCAGGGAGCGCAGGGTGTCGCGGATGCCCCCCAGCTCGCGCGGATTGCGGAGACGGTTCTGCAGCCGGGCGAGAATCCTGGGGACGTCACGGACAGAGCGGAGCGCGTCGCCCACCCGGGAACTGGCGCCGGGATGCCGGACGAACTCGCCGACGGCCTCCTGGCGGCGGCTGATGACGGCGAGGTCGGTGGAGGGTTCGCTCAGCCACCCTGAGAGCAGCCGGGCGCCAGCGGGCGTGACGGTGCGGTCGATGGCTTCGAGCAGCGACCCCTCCCTGCCACCGCCGGTCGCGCTGAAAAGCTCGAGGTTGCGCGAGGATGCGGCGTCGAGGAGCACGGCCGACCCCAGTCGGACCTCCGAGATGCGGAAGAGGTTCTTCGGCCGGTCGCAGAGCGAGTCCGTGACATAGCCCAGCACCGCGCCGGCGCAGCCGAGGCCCGGATGCGAATCCGTGAGCCCGAAGCCCTGCAGACCGTGGACGGAGAGCGTCTGGGCCGACAGCCTAGCGCCTGCTTCGACGTCGAAGTTCCAGCCGGGCAACCTCGAGACGGCCCTGCCCTGCAGGAGCGATTCGACCGCGGCGCGGTGCTCAGGTTCCGGATCGAGCCCTTCGGGCAGCAGCACCTCGCGCGGCCCCACCGAGTGAAGCAGCGGCAGGAGCCGCGACGGGTCCGGGTCGGTCGCGACACGGAAGTCCGCCGTCGAGACGTCGAGCCATGCCGCATGCCACCCGTCGCGTCCCCAGGAGAGCGCCGCGAGGTAGTTGCCACGACGCGAATCCAGCTGCGAGTCCTCGAGCGCGGTGCCGGGGGTGAGGATCCTGGTCAGACCCCTGCGGACGAGCTTCCCGGCGACCGGCGCCTCCAGCTGATCGCAGATGGCCACCTTCCAACCCGCGGCCAGCAGACGGTTAACGTAAGCCGACGCGGCATGGTACGGCAGGCCCGCCATGGGCGTCTCATGGCGCTTCGTGAGCGTGAGACCCAGCGTGCGCGAGGCGATCTCGGCGTCCTCTCCGAACACCTCGTAGAAGTCCCCCAGCCTGAAGAGCAGGAGCGTGCCGGCCGGGAGCTTCTCCCGGAACTCCCGGTACTGCCGCTGCATGGGGGTCTCCTGTGCCACGGAGGAAAGGGAAGCCCCGTGCACATGGGGCGCAAGGCAGGACTCAGGCGCCGGGCCGCCGGTTGCTCACATCGCCTGGGAGGCCAGTTCCGACAGGGCGCTGCGCACGCCGTGGATCAGCCTCACGTTGGCGGTGATGGCGTGCCCCTTCATCCGTTCATGGGTGTGGATGAGGCCGTTGGACTTGCCGTCGAGGTAGGGGGTGTCGACCTGGTCGAGGTCGCCGATGAGGACGAGCTTGGACCCTTCGCCTATGCGGGTGATGACCGTCTTGGCCTCGTGCGGCGTCATGTTCTGCGCCTCGTCGACGATCATGAACGCGTGCCCGATGGAGCGGCCGCGGATGAAGGTCATGGCCTCGATCTCGATCAGCCCGGAGTCGATCAGCCACTGGTAGGGCTTGCGGGGCTGCGCGAGCTGCTGGAACTGCGAGCCGAAGATCGGCTGGGCGGACTTCATCGCCTGGGCCTTCTTCTTCTTCCGCTGGCTGTCCGTGGCCACGGCCTCGCGCGTCGCGGGCTGCTGGGGCTGCGGTCCGGCGGACCCGTTCTTGGAGAAGAGCACCTCGAGGTTGTCGAAGTAGGGCTGGATGTAGGGCGAGAGCTTCTCCTCCTTGGTCCCGGGCAGCGCCCCGATGTCCTTGCCGATCTGCACGACGGGCCGCGACACGTAGAGCTTCTTGTACGGCGAGAAGTCGCTGAGCACCTGCGAGAGCGCCGCGGCGATGGCGAGGAAGGTCTTGCCGGTGCCGGCGCGTCCGAAGCAGGTCACCAGCCGGATCTCCGGGTTGAGCAGGGCGTCGATGAAGATCCACTGCTCGATGTTCTTGGGGATGACCCTCATGCCCCGGGGCATCTGGAGGCCCTTGCGGGCTCCGCTTTCGGTCGACAGGAACTCCCGGTAGAGCGGGAGCGGGACGAACGCCCCCTCCCCGACGTGGCGGGCGGGCTCGCTCCAGGAATCGGAGGCCAGGATGACGTATTCGTTGACAAGGGGCACCGCCTCGAGGGCCTTGGCGCGCACCTGCGCCTGTCCGAGCTCGCGGAAGTCGCGCATGAAGGCCGCGTCGACCTGCAGGGTGCGGTATTCGCCCACGTCGCTGGTCTCCACGCGGTCGTTGCGGTAGTCCTGGACTTCGAGACCGAGGGCCTGCGCCTTGAGGGCCATGCAGGCGTCCTTGGTCACGAGGACGACGGGACCGTCGGTAGTGTCCCGCAGGTACATCGCCGAGGCGATGATGCGGTGGTCGGGGGCGTCCACCTGCATGAAGACGGCGCGGAGGCGCTCGGAGCGGGTGCCGGCGAAGTGGTCGCGGATAAGGGACTCGTTGACGACGACGCGGAGCTCGCCTCCGTCACGCAGTTCGGCGTGAAGGGCGCCCGGCTTGCTGGGGTCGCCGTCGACGATCTCCTTGAGCGGACGGTTCTCGAACAGCCCCCGCACGGAGCGGTTCACCTTGCGGGCGCTGGCGCCTAGCTGGCCGGGCTGCGACTTGAGACGGTCCAGTTCCGAAAGGACCTCCACGGGTATCGCGACGGTGTGCTCATCGAACTTGAAGATGGAGTCGGGGTCGTGGATCAGGACGTTCGTATCAAGGACGTAGGTCTTTCTCACGGGGCACATCCTTCAAGTTGCCCCGCCCCCTGCAATCCGTTTCCAATCATTCTTGCGCCAGCGACCGCAGCAGGTTCCAGGAGTAGATGCCGCTGGCGTGTCCGTCGCTGAACGTGAGAGAGAGCGCGTAGTTGCCGACCCGGGACCAGCCCGTGACGGTCACGCCGGGAAATCTCCTCGGCCCGTCGCCGCCCCAGCGGCGCCCCAGGACGTCCACCTCTCCCTTGTTCTCGGCGCTGGGGGACTCCTCCCGGAGCCGTTCGGCGCTGATCAGGTGCTCGGCGCCGTCATCCCAGCGGATGGCGAGGAAGGCGCCCACGGCCTCGATGGATAGCGGCACGGCCATGCGTCCACAATCGCCCGGACGCCCCGGTCCGCAAGTCCGCACACCGCTTGACTCCGTCGCCCCGTCCAATGAACCTTCCTGCACCATGGCAGGCGTCGGAAAGCTTCTAAAACAGGCGCAGCGCATGCAGCGCGGCATCTCCGAGGCGCAGCAGCGCCTCGCCCAGGAACGCATCGAGGTGTCCCACGGCGGGGGAGCCGTCAGGGTCGTGGTCAACGGACATGGCGACGTCGTCGACCTGTCGCTGAACCCGGAGTTCCTCAGGGATGACCCCGCCGTCGTGCAGGCGGCCCTGCTCTCCGCCCTCCAGGAGGCCGCCGGCAAGGCCCGGTCGCTCCACGAGGAGACGATGTCCAAGGCAACCGCGGGCTTCCAGCTCCCGGGATTCTGACGTCGTGACGCCCGCGTTCGACAAGGTCAGGCAGCTCCTGAAGCAGCTTCCGGGCCTCGGACACCGTTCCGCGGAACGCATCGCCCTGCACCTTCTGGTCGAGCGACCGGAACGTCTGCAGCCCGTCGTCGACGCCCTGGTGTCGGCCTCGGCCGCGGTGCAGCGCTGCGGTGTCTGCGGCAACATCGCGGAAGCCAAGCTCTGCCAGATCTGCTCCGAGCCCAAACGCGACCGCACCTCGGTCTGCGTGGTGGAGCACGTGCCCGACCTGCTGGCCGTGGAGCGTTCCGGCGCCCACCGGGGGACTTACCACGTGCTTCACGGCCGCCTCTCTCCGATCAATGGCATCGGGCCGGCCGAACTCAATCTCGCCCCCTTCGAGGCCCGGCTGAAGAACGAGCCCCTGGACGAGGTCGTGCTCGCCCTGGGGAACGACGTCGAGGCCGAGGCCACCTGCCATCTCATCCGTGAGACCGTCCTTCAGGCGCGCCCGGGCGCCAAGGTCACCCGCATCGGCTTCGGTCTGCCCAGCGGCAGCGGCCTGACCTTCGCCGACCCCGCCACGCTGCGCAGCGCGCTCGAGGGGCGTCGCGATGCGGGCTCCTGACCGGAGCTACCCTGCGGCGGCCGAGAACTTCTGGCTGGCCCGGACGGAGGCAGACTCGGGCGTCGGGAGGGACGAGCTTGACCGCATGGCGCCCCATGTCGCCGCGCTCTCCGACCTCTTCACGACGGAAAGACCGGAGGGCGACTACCCCGTCTACTTCTCCGACCCCGACGCGTTGAACGCCTACGGACTTTTCTTTCTTCCGCAGGGCTGGATGCGGACATCGGCGGCGCTTGCGCAATGCATGGACTTCCGCGGCTGGAGGCCCGCCTCGGCCGATCCTCGCGTATTGGACGTGGGGTGCGGCCCGGGTTCCTGCGGGGTGGCCGCCGCGCGCGTGCTCGCCGACCGCGGCTGCGCACCCTCGCTCCTGGTCGGCCTTGATCATGCGCCCTCGGCCCTCGGCGCCTTCGAGTCCTTCGCCGCCGCCATTCTGGGCGAAGTCACCGCCGTGCGCACCCGGATCAGCGACGTCCGCTCGCCGGAAAACTGGCCCGACGATAAGTACGACCTCATTGTCGCCGGCTTCGTGCTGAACGAGCTCAGGGCGGGCGACCATCGCGCCGTCAGCGCCTGGATGCGTCAGGCGGGCGGGAAGCTTCGCGAGGGCGGGCTGCTCCTCGTGATAGAACCGGCCCCGCGCTTCGCGGCGGAGAGGCTGAGTCGCGCTTCGGACGAGCTCGCGGCCGAGGGCGATCTTACCAGGATCGGACCCCAGCTCGACGCCCTGCCCTCGCCGATCCTTGCGGCCGCACGTGATCATTGGGAATACGAGACCAGCGATTGGGCGGTTCCCGGCTCGGCCGAATTCATCAACCGCCGGCTGCATCGCGACCTGCGCGAGGTCAGATTCTCCTACGCCGCTTTCATGCGCGGCCGTCCGCCGGTCGCCCCTCCGCCGGATGCGGCCCGGGTCACCTCCGACGTGCAGACGATCAAGGGCCTGGTGCGCTTCATGGTCACGCAGTCGGGGGCGGAGAGGCAGGTCGAGGTCGCCACCCGGGGATTGTCGAAGCATGACATCAAGGCCTATGCGGCGGGCATCCGTCGCGGCAGCGTCGTCAGGTTTCAGGGACCCGAAGGCCCCAAGGTCAGACTCGACGGCCCCTCCGCGGTCGAAGTGCTCTGGACTCCGTAACAGAAATTTAACCTTCAGGGACCCTTTTAAGGTCGGAAAGAGGGCCAAATGCGGCGGGTTATGGTTCGCATACCGGCCGAGAGTCCGACATGATCAACCTTCCATGTTCAATCGAGAGCTGAGCTGGCTGAGCTTCGACCGAAGGGTCCTGGAGCTGGCGGAGGACGACACCGTCCCCCTGCTCGAGCGCGTGCGGTTCCTTTCGATCGTCAGCTCCAATCTCGACGAGTTCTTCGAGATCCGCGTGGCGGGCATCATGCAGCAGGAGGAATCCGCCAGCCACCCGGCGACCCGGGAATTCCTTTTGCAGATCCTCCGTCAGGCGCATGACCTGGTGGCGGCGCAACAGCGCTGCTGGCAGGACCAGCTGGTTCCGGCGCTGGCCGCGGCGGGAATCGTCGTCAAGTCGCGGCAGCAGCTCGACGAGAC
>JBJTIX010000245.1:0-2358 GCA_046095205.1 Opitutia bacterium | reverse complement strand
GCGCCAGCTCGAACCAGCGCTCGTCGTAGTTCGCGGGCTTCTCCCAGTCGCGGCGGTTCTCCGGCGCATCGGTCGTGCACATGCGGAAGTTGTAGGCCTGCACCTTGCGGTCGCCGGAGCCGTCCGGGCCCGGGGGCTCCTGCTCGATGCCGGGGAGCAGGCCGCTCGCGGGGTCGCCCTTCCTCACGTAGGGGTCGACCTCGACCTTGAACTGGTGGTGGCGCGCGTGTCCGACCTGCACGCCGTTGAGCGTCTCGCCGTAGGTGGCGTTGGCTTCGCGCCCGACGTGATAGCTGACCCCGGCCTTGGCCATCAGGTCGCCCTCGTAGGTCGCGTCGATGAAGACCTTGCCGATGAACTCACGCCCGCTCTCCATCACGATCTTGACGATGCGTCCGTCCTGCTTGACCACGCCCTTCTTGAGGTCGAGCCGTTCGCCGTGCACCAACGTCAGCCGGTCGCCCGCGGCCCTGATCATGCCGTCGTAGACCAGCGAGGCCACGTGCGGCTCGAAGGTCCACATCGTGTCCTCGGTCGAACTGTTGCCGTGCGGCCGCCGGGCGAAGTACTCTTCGCGCGTCTGCTGGCGCCACTGCGCCGGGTCGGAATAGTGACGGTGGATCCCCTGGTAGAATTCCCGGGACATGCCGCCGATGGCGCGCTTGTTGCCGATGTCGGTGGCGCCGAGGCCGCCCGTCGTCAGTCCGCCGAGGAACTTCGTCGGTTCGATGAGGATCGCGGTCCGGCCGTCGCGCACGGCCTGGATGGCCGCGGTGATGCCGCCGGAGGTGCCTCCGTAGACCACGATGTCGGCCTGCTCCGCGCGGAGCAGGGAGGAGAGCAGCAGGAGGCAGAGCGCACGCATGGGGACCTTCTCTTACGAAGTCCCGGAGGGGTCAATCCCTCGGATCCCCTCAGCTGATCAAGAGAGTCCTTTGAGCGGCAATGTCCCTGAGGCGAAGCGGTCCGCGTCGATCTCCATCTTGCGGAGCATGCTGAGGAAAAGGTTGGCCAGCGGGGTGTTGTTGACGGGGTCGAAGCGCAGGTGCCCGCCGTGCCTGAAGCCGCCGCCGGCGAGGATGACCGGCAGGTTCTGGTTGCTGTGGGAATTGGCGTTGCCGAGGCAGCTGCCGTAAAGGACCTGGGTGCGGTCCAGCAGGCTGCCGCCGGTCTCGGGAGTGCCGCGTAGCGAGCCAAGCAGCTCGCCGAAGACCTTGAGCTGGGCCTCCTCGATGCGGCGGAGTTCGGCGATCTTCTCCGGCTCGTTTCCAAGGTGCGTGAGCCCGTGCGTCTCGTTCTTCACGCCCGGCACGTGCGGGACGACCGAGAAGGTGCTGAGCGAAAGCGTGACGACCCGGGTGCTGTCGGTCTGCAGGGCCAGCCGGATGAGGTCGAACATCAGCCGGGAGCGGGCGACGACTTCGTTGGCGTCGGCGATGTCCTTGGGCATCGGATAGTCGACCTTGGGCTTGGGGCGGTTCTCCCAGGCGATGCTGCGCTGGAGGCGGCCCTCGAGCTCGCGCACGCTCTGGAAATACTGGTCGAGGCGCGCGCGGTCAGCCGGATCGGAGCTCCGTTCGAGCCGCCGGGCCTTGTCGAGGATGAGGTCGAGCACGCTGCCGCCCGCCTCGATGCGTCTCATCGTCGCCGTCTTCTCCTCCGGGGTGCCCGCCACGAACAGCCGTCGGTAGAGACGTTCGGCGCTGGTCTCGGCCGGAAGGATGACGCCCGAGCGGGAGACGGCGATGGAGTCGGCGTAGTGCTCGCCCTTGCGGACGGAGACGGCGAGGGAGGGGAAGCGGGTGTCCTCGCCGATCTTCTCCGCGACGAGCTGGTCGAGGGAGAGGCTGTTGCGGAAGGTGGGCTGGCCCGGGTGCGGCGCGCCGGAGAGGAAGCACTGGCCGGCATGGTGGTTGCCGTCCACGCCGGGATGCGACAGCCCCGCGAAGGTGGTGAACTGATCCCGATGCGCGGACAGCAGGTCCAGGGAGGGGCTGGTGGCCGCTCCGTCCTGGGGGACGAAGTACTGCGGCATCATGCCGAGCGGCACGTGGATGGCCACCAGGCGGCGGGGCGGGGCCTTCTCCGCCTCCCGGGCCAAGGCCGGCAGCGCCAGGCAGGCGCCGGCGGCAAGGAGGAAGTCGCGACGTCTCATGGTTCAGCGCGTGGGGGTGAGAAAGAGAGGGCTGCGGGCGAGCGCTTGCACAAGGGAGCGGAGTCCGTAGGATTGATCGCGGGTCAATTCGACGATGCGTCGGACCTCGGCCCGGTCGGCGTAGCCGATTTCGGCGCCGGTGGCGTAGCGCGAGAGGTGGGCGACGAAGGCGCGGGCCAGCCGGGCGTCGTCGTCGGCCAGCT
>JBJTIX010000244.1:0-13084 GCA_046095205.1 Opitutia bacterium | reverse complement strand
CCGTCTCGCCCGCCCAGGTGGCGGCCCCCGCCCCGGCGGCGTAATCGAGGAACACCTCGTCGCAGAGGACGGCGATCCCGTGCTCGCGCGCGAAGCGCCGGAGCAGCGTGCGGTCGCCCGCGCCGACGAACGCGCCCACGGGGTTCGAAGGATTCACGCAGACGATCGCGCGCGTGCGCGGTCCGGCCGAAAGCGAAGCGGCGTCGACCGTCCATCCGTCGCCCTCGGGCCGGAGACGGTAGGTCCTCAGCCGCACGCATTCGAGCGCCGCGATCACCTCGAGCAGCGGATAGGAGGGCTCGGGCACCAGCACCTCGTCGCCCGGGGAGCACAGCAGCTTGAAGATCCAAGCGTAGCCCTCGCTGGTGCTGGCGCACATGAAGACGCGCGCGGTGTCGACCTTGACGCCGCGCCCGGCGTAGTAGCCGGCCACCGCCGCACGGGCGGAGGGCATGCCCCGCGGATCCGGATCCTGCCGGGCGAGACCTTCGCCCGCCAGCGCCGCCGCGACCTCCGCCGCCGGCCAGGCGAAGCCGGCGTTCGCGGGATTCGAGTCGGCCAGATCGAGCAGCGGAAGCCCCGAGGCCCGCCGCCGGTCCCGGGCGGCGGCCAGGGCGTTGGTCCCTTCGGCGAATCCCGTGCGGTCGCTGAACATGGCGTCGAGCAAAGCCGCCCGCGCGACGCCGCGCAACGGGGATTGCGACGGCGACGCCCGGCGCACTTATGCCGTTGAACTCGCCCCCCTCCCCTCCAAAGGTATCCCCATGTCGCAGCAAGTCGTGAAGCCCCTGGTGCGCGGGTTCATCTGCCTGACCGCGCACCCCGAAGGATGCGCGGCCCAGGTGAGGACCCAGATCGCCCACGTGCGTTCCCGCAAGCCCCTGAAGGACGGCCCCAAGTCCGTCCTCGTGGTCGGCTCCTCCACCGGCTACGGACTGTCCTCGCGCATCGCCGCGGCCTTCGGGTCCGGCGCCGCCACCGTCGGCGTCTTCTTCGAGCGCGCCGGCGAGGGCGACAAGACCGGCTCGCCCGGCTGGTACAACACCGCCGCGTTCCACGACGAGGCCCGCAAGGCGGGGCTCAAGGCCGTGTCCATCAACGGCGACGCCTTCTCCGCGGAGATCAAGGCCCAGACCATCGCCGCGATCAAGGCCAGGATGCCCGGGGGCAAGGTCGACCTCGTCGTCTACTCCCTCGCCTCGCCCCGGCGTACGGCGCCCGACGGCACGACCTACAAGTCCGTGCTCAAGCCGGTCGGCGCGCCCTTCAAGGCCAAGAACCTCGACACCGACCGCAAGGTGGTGAACGAAGCCGCGCTCGAGCCGGCTGCGGGCGACGACGTGCTTCAGACGGTGAAGGTCATGGGCGGCGAGGACTGGGAGCTCTGGATGGAGGCGCTCGAGTCCGCGGGCGCGCTCGCCGAGGGGTGCCAGACGGTGGCCTACTCCTACATCGGCCCGGAGGTCACCTGGCCCATCTATCGCGACGGCACCATCGGCAAGGCCAAGGAGGACCTCGACCGCGCGGCGGCGAAGATCGACGCGCTGATGAAGCTGCGCCGCGGACGGGCCTTCGTCTCCGTCAACAAGGCCGTCGTCACCCAGGCCAGCTCCGCCATCCCCGTGGTGCCCCTCTACGTCTCCATCCTGTTCAAGGTCATGAAGGCGAAGGGCACGCACGAGGGCTGCATCGAGCAGATCCAGCGCCTCTTCGAGAAGCAGATGTACAACGGCAACGCGCTCGACTTCGACGAGAAGGGCCGCGTGCGCATCGACGACTGGGAGATGGCGGAGGACGTGCAGCGCGAGGTCTTCCGCATCTGGCCCGACGTCACCACGGAGACCCTGGAGAAGCTCGCCGACTTCGAGGGCTACAAGCGCGACTTCCTCGGCAACATCGGCTTCGGCTGCGAAGGGGTCGACTACGACGCCCCGACCGAGGTCGAACGCCCCATCGTCGACGCCTGACATGACCAAGGTCTTCGCCATCGCGAACCAGAAGGGCGGCGTCGGCAAGACGACCACCACGGTCAACCTCGGCGCCGGCCTCGCGCGGATGGGGATACCGACGCTCCTCATCGACCTCGACGCCCAGGCCAACGCGACCAGCGCGCTGGGGCTGGAGAAGACCCCGGGGCGCTCGCTCTACCCGGTGCTGCACGGCGAGGGCGCGGCCGCGGACATGGTCGTCGCCACCTCCACCAAGGGCCTCTCGATCATCCCGTCGGAGATGGACCTCGCGGCGGTCGAGTCCGAGCTCGCGCAGGGCGACAACTACCTCGGCCGCCTCCGGGCCGCGCTCGCGCCGGTCATCGCCGGCGGCGCCTACAGGGCCGTGCTCATCGACTGCCCTCCGGCGCTCGGCATGCTCTCCATGAACGCGCTCGCGGCGTCGGACCACCTGGTCGTGGCGCTGCAGACGGAGTACCTCGCCATGGAGGGCCTGGGCCAGATCGTCGGCGTGGTCGAGCAGCTGAAGGCCGCGGGCGCGGGCGAGGGGCTCTCCCTCGGCGCCATCATCATGACCATGTTCGACGGCCGCACCAACCTCTCCAAGCAGGTGGTCGACGAGGTCAGGAAGCACTTCCCCGACAAGGTGATGAACGCCGTCATCCCGCGCACGGTGCGCCTCTCCGAGGCCCCGAGCCACGGCAAGACGATCTTCGAGTACGACGCGCAGTCGCCCGGCGCCAAGGCCTACGCGGCGCTCGCCAAGGAGTTCGCCGCGAAGTTCGCGCTGAAGTGAGCCGGCGTCAGCGGATCAGGCTAAGCTTGGACGGGTAGCGGCGGTCGGCGTTCCACTCCCCGAGGTAGACGTCGCCGGCGGAGTCGACGTAGAGGTCGTGCCCGTGGATGAAGGTCGCGCCGTCCTGGGCGAGCGGCTGGAGCCGGCCGTCGACGTACCTGGGCTCCCTGCCCCCGGGCGCGCTGAGCACCTTCTTCGTCGCCCGGTCGATCACCAGCAGGAAGCCGGACTTGGCGAGGCGCTTGCCCTGCGCGTCCTTGCTCCAGCACACGGCGGTGTAGATGAGGTCGCCCCGGAAGAACAACTGGCCGGCGAAGGCGCCGGGCAGATCGAGCGTGTCGACGTGCCTGCCCTCCAGGGTGAAGGCCTTCACCTGGTTCTGAGAGCGCGAGGGCACCCAGACCAGCGGACCCCGCGGGTCGGAGACGTCGATGGAGATGCCGTGGGCGTTGCTGAGATTGGCGGCGTCCTTGGTCGGACCGCCCCACTTCCGGAGCAGCTTCCCTTCGAGCGAGAACTCGTAGACCAGGTTCGAGCCGTAGCCGTCGGCGACGAGCAGCGTGCCCGTGGGCGACCAGGCGACGTCGCAGGGCATGAACTTGCCGTCGCTCAGCCCGAGCTCCTTCGGGGTCGGGAATTTGCGCACGATCTTGCCCTCGGTGGTCAGCAGCGTGATGCGCCCCTCGACCGGGGTGGGATTCCAACCTTCGGCCGCCATGTGCCAGCCGGAGTCGACGTGCACGAGGTACTCCACGCCGTCCTTCCTGAATATCTCCAGCCCGTGGCCCCCGCCGAGCCCCGCGCTGATGGAGCGCACGTAGCGCCCGTCCTTCTCGAAGACGATGAAGTCGTTCTTCGGGTGGTCGGTGACGAGGTAGATGCGCCCGTCGGAGGCCTCGGCCAGCGCGTGCGCGTTCACCACGGGGGCGACGGCCGGATCCGCCTTGGCCCAGCCGAGGTCGAGGCGATAACGGTGGGCGCCGTGCCCGAGGGGCTCGGCGGCCTGCAGCAGGACGGAGGCGCAGAGCGCGGGCAGGGCAAGGAGGCGCATGGCGGGCAGGTTGCGGAGGCCGACGGCGGACGGCAAGCGGGAGAGCGTTTGACCAGGCGGGCCCTAAGGACTCGATGGGGGCATGTCCGAACGGCGCCGATACGCCCTGACCGGCGTGCCGATGCACGCCCGGGCGGCCTGCGCCTGCTCCGAGGGGGCGGACCGGGGGGTCATCGTGATGCTGGCCAGCAACCTCGGCGCCGCCGAATCGATGGCGGAGGAGACCTCCCAGCTCCTGAGGATCTTCGCGGGCGTGCACGCCTCGGCGCGCACGCTGACGGAGGCCGACGCGGCCGTGCCGACCTTCGAGGCCGACTGCGACCTGCTCGGCGCGCTCTCGCTCCTGCGGCACGGCGGCCACGCGGCGGGACGGCCCCTCGTCATCGCCTGCACGCCCGGCGCGCTGGCGCGGCCCTCCCCTTCGCCGGCGGCCGCGGGCCGCGGCGAGCTCGTGATCCGCAAGGGCGACCGCATCGCGCCGCGCGAGCTGCTGCGCCGGCTGACGGAGGACTTCGGCTACTCCAACGAGGCGCTCTGCGAGCAGCCGGGCGACTTCTCCGTGCGCGGCGGCGTCATCGACGTCTATCCCCTCAACGCGCAGGGCCCGGTGCGCATCGACCTCTTCGGCGACGCCGTGGAATCGCTGCGCCCCTTCGATCCGGCGACGCAGCTGAGCGAAGGAGAGACGGAAGGCCTGGTCGTCTGCGCCCCGGGCCAGGAGGGGCACGAGACCGCGCCCTTCTGGTCGCACCTGCCGGAAGGATCGCTCATCGTCGCGGTCGACCGCTGCCTGGAGGACCCGCACTGCGCGCGGCTCGGCGAATCGCGCGCCGACCTGCTCGCGCTGGAGGAGACCGACGATGCGCCCGAAGGCTTCGAGGCCGCCGACCTGGCCAGCGAGCCGGCGGAGTCGCTGCTCATCGGCACCGCGGCCGACGCCTCCTCGGCCCGCGCCGCGCTCCTCAGGGCGGCCGCCTCCGTCTGCCGCGACGGAAGGCCCTGCCTGCTGGCGGGCGACACCGACGGGGCGGTCGAGCGCCTGGCCGCCGACGTCCGCGAGGCCGGCCTGAAGGACTTCGCGCCGAAGGTCGAGAAGGCTCGGTTCGGCGCGGGCGTGCTCATCCCGCCCGGCGCCCTGAAGGCGCCCCTGGCGGCCGGCCTCGCGCTCGTCACCGAACGGGAGCTCTTCGGCCGCAGGCGGCGCCCCCTCGCCTCGCTGCCCCGGCGCCGCACCGCCGTGCGCACGGAGATCGGACGCGCCCTCGACTTCGGCGAGGTGACGGAGGGCGACGCCCTCGTGCACGCCACGCAGGGCGTCTGCCTTTTCAAGGGCATCCGCCCGCACGAGCACGACGGAAGGACCGAGGACTTCATCGGGCTCGAGTTCGCCGGCGGCTCGATGCTGCACCTGCCGGCGCGCGAATCGCACCTGCTCACGCGCTACGTCGGCATCGGGCGGACGCAGCCCAAGCTCTCCAAGCTGGGCGGAGGCGGATGGGAACGCTCACGCAAGGCCGCCGAGAAGTCGGCCGACGACCTCGCGGCGCAGCTCCTCGCCATGCAGGCCCGGCGCTCCTCCCGGCCCGGCGACGCCCACCCGCGGGACGACGACAGCCCCTGGATCGGGGAGTTCGCCCGGTCCTTCCCCCATGTGGAGACGGCGGACCAGAACCGGGTCATCGGCGAGGTGAGGGCCGACATGGAGCGTCCGTCGCCGATGGACCGCCTCGTGTGCGGAGACGTCGGCTTCGGCAAGACCGAGGTGGCGCTCCGGGCCGCGTTCAAGTGCGTGGTCGGCGGGCGCCAGGTGGCCGTGCTCGCCCCGACCACCGTGCTCGCCCAGCAGCATTTCGAGACCTTCCGCGAGCGCATGTCGCGCTGGCCGGTCAGCGTGGAGCTGCTGAGCGGCTACCGGACCGCCTCGCAGAAGGCGGCCGTGCGGGCGCGCGCCGCGGCGGGCACGGTCGACGTCGTCGTCGGCACCCACGCCCTGCTCTCCGACGGCACGACGTTCGCCAAGCTCGGCCTGGTCGTCATCGACGAGGAGCACCGCTTCGGCGTGAGGCACAAGGAGCGCCTCAAGCGGCTGCGGACGGAGGTCGACGTGCTGGCGATGAGCGCCACGCCCATCCCCCGCACCCTCTACCTCGCGCTCGTGGGCGCCCGCGACCTCAGCGTGATCGAGACCCCGCCGCGGGAGCGCCTGCCGATCCGCACCGTCGTGCGCGCCTACGATGAACGCCTCGTGAGGGACGCCGTGCGCGCGGAGCTGGCGCGCGGCGGCCAGGTCTTCTACCTGCACAACCGCGTCGAGACCATCCGCGGGGTCGCGGACCGCCTCCGGGCGCTGCTGCCGGGGGCCAGGATCGCCGTCGGCCACGGACAGATGGCGGCGGGCGAGCTCGAGGAGGTCATGTCCGCCTTCGTCGCGGGCGAGCACGACGTGCTCGTGTGCACGACCATCATCGAGACCGGGCTGGACATCCCGAACTGCAACACGCTGATCATCGAGGGCGCGGACCGGTTCGGCCTCGCGCAGCTCTACCAGCTGCGCGGGCGCGTCGGCCGGTTCAACCGCCAGGCCTACGCCTACCTCTTCCTCCACCGCCATGCGGCCCTCGTGGGCACGGCGATGCGCCGCCTGGCCGCCATCCGCCAGCACAACCAGCTCGGCGCGGGCTTCCGCGTGGCCATGCGCGACCTCGAGCTGCGCGGCGCCGGCAACATCCTGGGCGCCGAGCAGAGCGGGCACGTCGCCAGCGTCGGGTTCGACCTCTACTGCCAGCTGCTGCGGCGGAGCGTGGCCCGGCTCGGCGGGGCCAAGGACGACGGCGCGACGCGCTGCGAGCTTTCGCTGGACTTCGTGGACCACTCCGTGGCCGCGACGGGCGTCGAGCAGGTCCCCTCGGGCGACGGCTCGGAGCCGCGCCTCACGGCCACCCTGCCCTCCGACTGGATTCCCGAGACGCGCCTGCGGATCGAGGCCTTCCGCCGGACCGCCCTGGCGCAGAACGCGGAGGAGGTCGCCGAGCTGCGCAGGACGTTACGCGACCGTTACGGACGCATCCCGCCCGAGGCCGAGGCCCTGCTGGGCATGGCCGAGCTCCGCTGCCTCGCCGAGAGCAAGCAGGTGGTCTCGCTTTCCACGGACGAGGGCGTCATCCGGTGCGTACGGGCGCCCCGCGGGGCGCCGCCGGAGACGGTCAGGCTGGGCTCGAGGTTTCCCCGCTTGACCGTGCGAGAGCCCCTGCGGAAACTGAAGGAGATACGCGGCTTCGTCTCGAGGCTGCCCGACCTCCAAGCCCGATGACCAAGCTCCTCCTTCCGGTCCTGCTCCTGACGGCGGCCGCGGCCCACGGCCAGCTGAAGCCCCAGACGCTCGAACAGACCGCGGCGCGCCGCTGGACGGAGATGAACACCGACCGCATCGCGGGCACGGCCGACGGCCAGGGCATCACGATGTCGGACGTGCGCAGGCAGATCGAGCCGGTGCTCGGCCAGATCCAGGCCTCGGTGCGGACCGACGCCGAGTTCGAAAAAGCCGTGAAGCAGGCCGCCGAGGAGATCCTCCGCAACATGGCGGACCGGCAGGTCGTCCTCGCCGAATTCCGCGCGACCTCGGGGCAGATCCCTTCCAGCTTCGTCGACGCGGACATCGAGGAGACCATCCGGCGCGACTTCGGCGGCGACCGCTCCCGCTACGTCAGCTCGCTGCGGGCGGCCGGCATGACGCCGCTCTCGCACCGCAAGCTCATCGAGGACCGCATCATCTTCGACTACATGTTGGGCCGGGCCCGGCGCTCCGCCATGACCGTCTCGCCCGGCAAGCTCTCCGCCTACTACGAGTCCCACCGGGCGGAGTTCGAGCGCAAGGAGCAGGTGAAGCTCGGGCAGATCACGGTCGCGCAGGGCGCGGCCGAGACCCTCGCCGAGGCGAAGGCCCGCGCCGAGACCTGGGCCCAGGCGCTGCGCACGCCCGGACCATCGCTGAAGGAAGCCTTCACCAAGGCGGGCCTGCGCCTGCCGCCCTCCGAGCCCGGCTTCGAGGACGTCGCCAAGGCCGTCAGCACCGACGACTACTCCTCCAAGGGCGGGGACGCCGGCTGGCGCAACCTGGCCGACCTGAACGAACGCGTCGCCGGCGTGCTGCGCGGCCTGAAGGACGGGGAGATTTCCGAGCCGCTCCAGTTCGACCTGCCGGGAGGCCGCGCGGTCTGGTTCATCGTCAGGCGCGGCGGCTACCGCCCGCAGGGATTCGCCACGCTCAAGGACCAGGAGGTCCTCACCCAGATCGAGGACAAGGTGCGCGCGGCGGCCGTGCAGCAGACGGTGCGCGAGTGGCTCGAGGACCTGCGCACGAAGCACCACGTGGAGTTCCGCTGAGATGGCCCGCGCGACGGGTCCGGCGTCCGTGCCCGCGGCGAGCCGGGAGCCCTTCCGCTGCCGCGCCTTCCCGCGCCGGTCGGCCGGCGTGCTGCTGCACCCGACCTCGCTGGCCGGACCGGGGCCCGTGGGCTCGCTCGGCGCCGAAGCCTTCGCCTTCGTGGACTTCCTCGCCGAGGCCGGCTTCGGCTGGTGGCAGATGTGCCCGCTCGGGCCGACCGGCTACGGCGACTCGCCCTACCAGGCGCTGTCGGTTTTCGCCGGAAATCCCTACCTGCTGGACCTCGACCAGCTGCGCCGGGACGGACTGCTGAAGGCGGAGGAGGCCGCGGCGCTGGCCCGCGGACCGCAGGGCGACACGGACTACGGTCGCCTCTGGGAGGCGCTGCGCCCGATGCTCGACCGGGTCGGCGAGCGGGCGGCGGTCGTGCTCCGCGGCGAACGCGGGTTCGTCGCGTTCCAGGAGGACAACGCCGGCTGGCTCGACGGCTGGTCACGCTTCATGGCGCTGCGCGAGGCCCACGCCTTCCGGGCTCCGGCCGGCTGGGACCGCGGCGCACGGCCCGATCCGTCGGCCTGCGCCCGGGCCGCGGCCCTGCAGTTCCTCTTCCACCGCCAGTTCGCCCGGCTGCGCGAGCATGCGGCCGCCCGGGGCGTACGCCTTTTCGGCGACGAGCCGATCTACGTCTCCGCGGACGGTTGCGACGCGTGGTCGAGGCCCGAGCTGTTCGACCTCGACGCCGCCGGACGGCCGCGCGCGGTGGCGGGCGTGCCGCCCGACTACTTCTGCGCCGACGGGCAGCTCTGGGGCAACCCGCTCTACCGCTGGACGCGTCACGCCGAGGACGGCTTCGCCTGGTGGCGGGCGCGCGTGCGGCACGACCTGGACCGGTTCAACGCCGTGCGCATCGACCACTTCCGCGGACTGCACGACTACTGGAGCGTGCCGGCGGACGCGCCCGACGCACGCGGGGGCGAATGGCTCGAGGGGCCCGGCATGGCGTTCATCCGGGCGATGGGCGACGCGCCGCTGGTGGCCGAGGACCTCGGCATGCTCTCGCCGGGCGTGGAGGTCCTGCGCCGCGAGGCCGGCCTGCCCGGGATGTCGGTCCTGCAGTTCGGCTTCGGCGGCCCGAAGGAGGGAAATCCGCACCACCCCGAGAACGTGACCGAGGACCGGGTGGCCTACACCGGCACCCACGACAACGACACGCTCGCCGGCTGGCTGGCCGCCGCCTCGCCCGAGGAGCTCGCCGCCCTGCGCGACGCCTTCGGCGGGGCGGCGCCCGGGCCGGCCGCGCTGATGCGCAGCGTGCTGGCGTCCCCCGCCGTGGCGGCGTTCCTGCCCGCGCAGGACCTCCTCGGCCTGGGCGCCGCGGCGCGGTTCAACTCGCCCGGACGTCCCGACGGCAACTGGCGCTGGCGCATGACGGACGATGACCGACGCCGGCTCGACTCCTCGCCGGCCCGCCTGCGCGTCCTGCTGCGCGAGACCGGCCGGCTCAGCGCGTGAAACGCCGGTACTTGGGACGGCGCGGCGTGTCGGACTCGATCCCGAGCCGGCGGCGGCGGTCCTCGAGGTAGTCGGCGTAGTTGCCCTCGTGCCAGACCACCCGGCTGTCGCCCTCGAAGGCCATGATGTGCGTCGCGACGCGGTCGAGGAACCAGCGGTCATGCGTCACGATCACCGCGCATCCGGCGAAGCCCTCGAGCGCGTCCTCGAGCGCGCGGATCGTGTTCACGTCGAGGTCGTTGGTCGGCTCGTCGAGCAGCAGCACGTTGGCGCCGGACTTGATGAGCCGGGCGAGGTGGATGCGGTTGCGTTCGCCGCCGGACATGACGCCCACCTTGCGCTGCTGGACGTCGCCCGTGAACCCGAAGCGCGCGGCGTAGGCGCGGGCCGGGACCATGACCTTGCCGAGATGGACCATGTCCTGCCCGTCGGAGATGGCCGACCAGAGCGGGGCGTCGGCCGGGAGCGCGTCACGGGTCTGGTCGACGTAGGCGATGCGGACCGTGTCCCCCACGGTGAGCTCGCCCGCGTCGGGACGCTCCTGCCCCGTGATCATCCGGAAGAGCGTGGTCTTGCCGGCGCCGTTCGGCCCGATGATGCCGACGATCCCGCCGGCCGGCAGCGAGAAGCTGACGTCCTCCATGAGCAGCCGGTCGCCGTAGCCCTTGGAGAGCCCGCGCGCCTCGATGACCGCGCCGCCGAGGCGCGGGCCGGGCGGGATCCAGATCTCGGCGGACTTCTCCAGCTGGTTCTGGTCCTGGGCCAGCATCTGCTCGTAGGCGCGGAGGCGGGCCTTGTTCTTGGCCACGCGGGCCTTGGGGGATGAGGCGGCCCATTCGCGCTCACGCTCCATCGAGCGCGAGCGGGCGACGGCCTGCTTCTCCTCCGTCTCGAGCCGTCTGCGCTTCTGCTCGAGCCAGGAGGAGTAGTTGCCCTTCCAGGGGATGCCGTGGCCGCGGTCGAGCTCGAGGATCCAGCCCGCGACATTGTCGAGGAAGTAGCGGTCGTGCGTGATGGCGATGACCGTGCCCTTGTAGCCCTGGAGGTGGCGTTCGAGCCAGGCGACCGTGTCGGCGTCGAGGTGGTTCGTCGGCTCGTCGAGCAGGAGGATGTCCGGCTCCATCAGCAGCAGCCGGCAGAGGGCGACCCGGCGCTTCTCGCCGCCGGACAGCGAGGAAACCTGGGCGTCGCCCGGCGGGCAGCGCAGCGCGTCCATCGCCATCTCGATGCGCGCGTCCAGGTCCCAGCCGCCCCTCGTGTCGAGGACCGTCTGGATCTCGGCCTGACGGGCGAGGATGCGTTCCTGCTCCGCGGGGTCGTCCGTCTCGGAGACCTTGACGAACGTGTCGTCGTACTCCTCCAGCAGCGCCTTCATCGGCGCGGCCGCCTGCATGACGCACGCCTGCACCGTGAGCGATTCGTCAAGCCGGGGCTCCTGCGGCAGGTACCCGAGCGCATACCCCGGCACCATGCTGATGGAGCCGTCGAACTCCTGGTCCTCGCCCGCCATGATCCTGAGCAGCGTGGACTTGCCGGAGCCGTTGAGCCCGAGCACGCCGATCTTCGCCCCGTAGTAGTAGGAGAGCGAGATGTCGCGGAAGACGGGCTTGCGCTCGAAGTGCTTCGTCACCCCGGTCATCGTGAAGATCACCTTCTCGTCGGCCATGACCCCAGCGTCCCCAGCCGGGGTCGGGGGGGCAAGCGGAACCCGGGAGAGTCCTTGACATCCGGGGGCCCGGCGGCAAAGTCGGGGTCAGTCACCTTTACCGAGGTGGGTCCTTCCGGACCCGCCTTTTTTGTCCCCTCTTTCCAACCAACCGCACCAAAATGAGCAGCGTAGACATCAAGGCATTCCTCCAGTACCTCGCCAAGGAGAAGCACATCCAGCCCCAGGAGGCCTGCGACCTCATCAAGGAGGCCATCCACAACTCCGTCGAGAAGTCCATCATGGCGGGCCACCAGATCAAGGTCGAGGCCGACCCCGTCAGCGGCAAGCTCGCGGCCTTCATCGTGCTGAACGTCACCGACTCCGTCTCCAACGAGAAGACCGAGATCAACACCGTGCTGGCCCGGGAGATCGACCCGCGCGCCGAGGCCGGGGGCACCGTGGAGAAGCCCATCGCGGTCGCCGAACTCGGCCGCATCGCGGCCAAGACCACCCAGCAGCTCCTCAACCAGAAGCTCCGCAAGATCGAGAAGGACCAGGTCTTCGCCGAGTACAAGGACAAGGTCGGCGACATCGTGACCGGCACCGTGCGCCGGACCGAGCGCGGCAACGTCATCATCGAGCTCGGCACCGCCGAGGCCGTGCTCACCCAGCGCGAACGCTGCCACGGCGACGAGTTCCGCACCGGCGACCGCATCCGCTGCCTGCTCAAGGAGATCAAGGAGGACCCGCAGCGCGGACGCGAGTTCGTGCTCTCCCGCGCCGACGACAACTTCGTCCGGCGCCTGCTGCAGCTCGAGGTGGCCGAGATCGCCGACGGCACCGTCGAGGTCCGGAAGCTCGCCCGCGACCCCGGCTACCGCACCAAGGTGGCCGTCCATTCCAAGGACTCCCAGGTCGACCCCGCCGGCGCCTGCGTCGGCGCCCGCGGCGCCCGCGTCCGCAACATCGTGAAGGAGCTCGGCGGCGAGAAGATCGACATCATCCGCTGGCACGACGAGCCCCTCAAGCTCCTCGAGGAGGCCATCCGCCCCGCCCGTCCCCGCAACGTCAGCGTCGACGAGTCGCGCCGCATCATCCACTTCGAGGTGGAGGACGAGGACATGCGCATCGCCATCGGCAGCAAGGGCCGCAACGCCCGCCTGACCGGCAAGCTAATGGGCTGGGGCCTGGACATCTCCAAGGCCTCCCACGCCCCCGAGTCGCAGGAGCAGCAGCTCGGCGAGCGCGCCCAGCGCATGAGCGAGCAGCTCGGCCTGCCCTTCGACCTCGTCGCCAAGTTCGTCGCCCTCGGGATCTCCGACCTCGCAGCCCTCGCCGGCGCCACCGCGGGCGACTTCGGCGACAGCGGCATCCCCACCGAGGAGGTGGAGGCCTTCCTCGCCGCCGCGGCCAAGGCCACCAAGGCCTGATCGACCCCTCATCCACGCAACCCGAGCCCACGCCGCATGCCTGAAAAGAAGAAGAAGCCGGACGCCGCGCCCAAGAAGGGCGCGACCGCGCGTTACAGCGACGTGGCCAAGGAGCTCGGCGTCGAGGTCAAGGCGCTGCTCGCCCTGGTGGAGCAGTTCGCGGACGCGCACCCCGACTTCAAGGCGTACGTCTACGTCGACGGCACGCAGCCCGAGGCCTCCAACAACTTCTCGAAGCTCATCCGTGACGACTTCATGAAGTTCGCGGCCGACAAGCTGCCCAAGAAGGAGCCGGCGCCAGAGCCGCCCAAGCC
>JBJTIX010000243.1:0-2236 GCA_046095205.1 Opitutia bacterium | reverse complement strand
GCCCTGACGCCCTTACCCAGCACTCGACTGGGGCGGAACTATCGTTTCGCTTGGAGGACTCACCCCTTCAGCCATGCGCCGCGTCATTCCGTTGCTTATCGCCTCCGTCCTCAGCGCCCCCCTGGGCGCCGAGACCAGGATCATCCAGGCCTTCGAGGGCGACGGCTTCGACACCTGGCAGACGACCGGCATGGCGTTCGGCCTCGCGCCGGTGCCCGGCAAGCTGCGCGGCGTCAATGGCGAGTTCCGCAACTACGGAGGTCAGGCCCACGTCTCCTCCGGCCATGGCGGCGACGCCGCCACCGGCACTCTGACCTCTCCCAGGATCCGCCTCGACCTGCCTTACCTCGCCTTCCACGTCGCGGGCGGCAACCACCCGGGCAAGACCGCCGTCCAGCTGCTCGTCGGCGACAAGGTCGTGCGTGAGGCGACCGGCACGAACGGGCTGACCTTCCGCACCGTCTCCTGGGACATCTCCGAGTTCAAGGGCAAGGACGGGGTCATCCGCATCGTCGACGCCCATGAAGGCTCGTGGGGCATCATCGCAGCCGACCATTTCGTCCTCAGCACCGAGAAGGAGCCCAAGATGCCTGCGGGCGGCCGTCCCCGTCCCGTGGCCGAGTCCAACCTGGTGCGCGTCGAAGGGGAGGGCAGCGCGGCCGTCACGCCGGGACTGAACTTCCGCACGACCGCCCGACGCGAGGAGCTCGGCGTCACGTCGCCGACCGCCATCGCCTTCGGCAACGACGGCTCCCTCTACGTCGCCGAGACCCACCGGTTCCGCTTCGGCATCGAGGACGACCGCAACAACCTCTTCTGGTATCACGACGACCTCGCCGCGCGCACCGTGGCCGACCGCCGGGCGATGCATGACAAGTGGGCCTCCCGCAAGTCCATCGAATGGATGACCGCCAAGAGCGAGGTCATCCGCCACCTCTCCGGCGGCGGGGCCGATGGCGCCTTCACCAAGGGCCGCGTGCTCTCCGAGAAGTTCAACGACGTCCTCGACGGCACCGGTGCGGGCGTCTTCGCCTGGGACGACACGGTCTACTTCGCCTGCATCCCGAAGCTCTGGATGATCCATGACCCCAAGGGCGACGGCGTCGAGGCCTCGCGCAAGGTCATCGAGGAGGGCTTCGGCGTCCGCGTCTCGCTCTCCGGCCATGACATGAACGGCTTCGCCATCGGCGTCGACGGCCGCGTCTACGGCACCATCGGCGACCGCGGGTTCAACCTGACCACCAAGGAGGGCCGCCGCTACGACTACCACAACCAGGGGGCGGTCTTCCGCTTCGAGCCCGACGGCACGGACTTCGAGGTCGTGCACACCGGCCTGCGCAACCCGAAGGAGATCGCCTTCGACGAGTTCGGCAACGGCATCTCCGTCGACAACAACTCCGACCAGGGCGACTCCGCCCGCGTGGTCTACGTCGTGCACGGAGCCGACTCCGGCTGGGAGATGGAGCACCAGGCGATGCACACCTTCCACCGCGAGATCGGCCTCGAGCAGCGCCCGCTGTCGCGCTGGATGACGGAGCGCGTCTGGGAGCGTCAGAACTCGGCCCAGCCCGCCTTCATCATCCCGCCGGTGGACTACGTCTCGTCCGGCCCCTCGGGCCTGACCTATCACCCCGGCGCCGGCTTCTCCGAGGCCGAGGCCGGCCGCTTCCTCATCTGCGATTACCGCGGCTCGGCCGCCGCCTCCGGCATCTGGTCCTTCCGCGTCGAGCCCAGCGGGGCCGGCATGAAGATGGCCGACAGCCGCCAGCTCCTCTGGGGCGTCGCCGCCACCGACGCCGAATACGACTGGCAGGGCCGCGTGGTCGTCTCCGACTTCATCACGGGCTGGGAATCGCACGCGGCCGGCCGCGTCGTCACGCTGACCTCGGACAAGCCCTTCCGCGCCGACGCCGCCGCCCAGGTGGCCGCGCTCATCCGCGAGGGCTTCGCGAAGCGTCCGTCCAAGGAGCTCGCGGCGCTGCTCGCCCACGCCGACCAGCGCGTGCGTCTGCGCGCGCAGATCGAGCTGACCCGCCGTCCCGAGGCCGCCGACCTCTTCGAGGCGGCCACACGCTCCAAGCAGCTGCTTGAGCGCCTCCACGGCGTCTGGGGCCTCGGCATCCTCGCGCGCCGCGGCGCCGCCATCGCCCCTTCTGCCGCCTGGGACGGCAAGCCGGTGCCCAAGGCGCCCGAGGCCGAACGCGCCGCCGCCGCCCGCCGCCTTCTGCCCCTGCTG
>JBJTIX010000242.1:0-14916 GCA_046095205.1 Opitutia bacterium | reverse complement strand
GTGGAGAGGAGGGGAGGAGGTGGCGAGGGCTCAGTGCCCAACAAAAAAGCCCGCCCGGGGTCCGGGCGGGCTTTCTCGCGGGGAGGAGGCCCGGACTTAGGCGTCAGGCTTGGTCTTCGGAAGCTTGGTCACGCGCTTGATGTCCTTGAGGACGCCGCGCGTCTTGAGCAGTTCGACGCGTTCGAAACGCTTGAGGACGTTGCGCTTGGCGCCCGAGGAGGCGGCGCTGGCCTTGAAGCTGTTGTGCTGGGTCATGACCGTATGGGTTGGAAGGTCGGAGAAAAGCCCGCCCGCCCCCGGGGGCAAGGGGAAAAGCAGGCCAATCCGGGCCGTCCCGCCGGGTTTCAGGCCAGAATGCCCTTCACCGCGTGCCCGTGCACGTCCGTCAGGCGGAACTGACGGCCCTGGTAGCGGTAGGTCAGGGCCTCGTGGTTGATGCCGAAGAGCCGCATGATCGTGGCCTGCATGTCGTGGACATGGACCGGGTCCTTGGTGATGTTCCAGCCGAAGTCGTCGGTCTCGCCGTACCAATGCCCGGCCTTCACGCCCGCGCCGGCGAGCCACCAGGAGTAGGCGCGTCCGAAGTGGTCGCGGCCCTTGTAGCCCTGGCCCGCCTGGTTCTGGCCGAACGGCGTGCGGCCGAACTCCCCGCCCCAGACCACGAGCGTGTCGTCCAGCAGCCCGCGCTGCTTGAGGTCCTTGACCAGGGCCGCGCTCGGCTGGTCGGTGTCCTTGCACTGTTCGGCCAGCTGGCCGGTCGTGAGGTTGTTGTGCTGGTCCCAGCCGGAATGCATCAGCTGCGTGAAGCGCACGCCGCGCTCGGCGAGACGCCGGGCGATGAGGCAGTTGTTGGCGAAGGTCCCGGGCGTGAGCACGTCGGGTCCGTACATCTCGAGCACCGACTTCGGTTCGTTGGAGAAGTCGAGTAACCCCGGCACCGAGGCCTGCATGCGGAAGGCCATCTCATACTGGGAGATCCGCGTCTCGATCTCGGGGTCGCCGGTCAGGCCGAAGTGCTCGCGGTTGATGTCCTGCAGTCCGTCGAGCATCGCGCGCCGGGCCTCGCGGCTGACGCCGGGCGGATTGCCCACGTAGGGCACCGGGTCGCCGACGCCGCGGAAGCGCACGCCCTGGTGCTTGCCGGGGAGGAAGCCGTTGGACCAGTAGTGCTCGAAGAACAGCTGGCCGCAGGTCCGGTTCTTGTCCGAGGACGTCATGACGACGTAGGCCGGCAGGTCCTCGGTCATCGTGCCCAGTCCGTAGGACAGCCAGGCGCCCATCGCGGGTCGGCCCGGGATTTGCGAGCCCGTCATGAAGAACGTCACGCCGGGGGCGTGGTTGACCGCCTCGGTGTTCATCGAGCGCACGACGCAGATGTCGTCGGCGATGGATCCCGTGTGCGGCAGCAGCGTGCTGAGTTCGAGGCCCGACTTGCCGTAGCGCGCGTAGGGCGCGATGGCCGGCGTGCAGGGCCACTTGGAGTAGCCGCTCGACATGGTCGAGAGGCGTGTGTCGCCTCGCACGGACGCGGGGATGTCCTGGCCCGCCATCTTCTGGAGCGTGGGCTTGTGGTCGAAGAGGTCGACGTGCGAAGGTCCGCCGCCCTGCCAGAGGCAGATCATGCGCTTCGCCTTGGGAGCGAAGTGGGGAAGGCCGGGCAGGGCGCCCGAGGCGGGCTTGGCAAGCAGGTCGCGCGAGAAGAGCGAGGCGAGGGCGGCGGCGCCGACGCCCTGCATGGAGGCCGAGAGGAAGCTGCGGCGCGTGAGCGAGAGGCGGATGTCTTCAGGGGAGAGATCGCGGGGGTTCATGGTCATTCGCGGGTGAGGGCGGCGTCCAGGTTGAAGATGGCGAGGCAGGCGCCGGTCAGCGCCGCGAGCTCGTCGGCCGGCAGAGAAGCGTCACGCGGGCTGGCGCCGACCGCGAGGAGGGCCGCGGCGGCCTTGGGGTCGGCGGCGTAGGCCTTGCGCTGCCCCTCGAGCAGCTTGGCGAGCAGCGCGGGCTCGCGACCCTCCGGAGCGCGTCCAAGCACGCGACGGAAGGCGAGCGCGAGGCGTCCGGCGTCGTTCGGGGCCGACTTCATCGCGAGTTCGGCGAGATTGCGCGAGGCCTCGACCCAGGTCGGGTCGTTGAGGGTGGTGAGCGCGTGCAGCGGCGAGGAGGTGACGGCCGTCCGCACGCGGCAGGTCTGGCGGGCGGAGGTGTCGAACATGTTCACCGGCGCGACGGTGCGGCGCCAGAAGGTGTAGATGGAGCGACGGTAGAGGTCCTCGCCCTTGGACGTCGGGTAGGAGAAGTCGCGTTCCTTGGTGACCTGCGCCAGGCTCTCCCAGGGGTTTTCAGGGAGATACGGGTAGACCGGCGCGCCGCCCATCTTCGTGGCGAGCAGGCCGGAGGCCCGCAGCGCGACGTCGCGCAGGATGGGCGAGGGGAGGCGGAAGCGCGGTGCGCGGGAGAGCAGCCGGTTCTCCGGATCGTTGGCGAGCGCCTGGGGCGAAACCTTGGCCGTCTGGCGGTAGGTGCGGCTTGTCACGATGAGCCGCTGCAGCCGCTTGAGGCTCCAGCCGGATTCGCGGAACTCGACGGAGAGCCAGTCGAGCAGCTCCGGGTGCGTCGGGCGGTCGCTCTGCACGCCGAGGTCCTCGGAGGTGCGCACGATGCCGTGACCGAAGAGCAGCTGCCACTGGCGGTTCACCTGCACGCGCGCGGTGAGCGGATGTTCGGGGCGGAAGAGCCACTGCGCCAGCCCGAGCCGGTTGCGTGGCGCGTCCTTGGCCAGGGGAGGAAGGAACGCGGGCGTGTCGAAGGCCACCTTGTCCTTCTTCGCGAGGTAGGCGCCCCGGTCCAGGATGTGGCTCTCGCGCGGCTGGTCATCGGCCATGACCATCACGCGGGGGAGGATGTCGCCGCGGTAGCCGTCGAGGAGCTGCTTGGCGCGGTCCAGCTTCTTGAAGTACGGGACGGCCTTACGTTCCTCGGGGAAGACGTTCTTCACGTAATGCTCCCGCAGCTTCTTGGTCTCCGCCGGGGTGCGCTTCTTGTCCGGGGCGAGCAACGCCTCGAGCTCCTTGGGCAGCATGCCCTTGTCCTTGGTCGGCTTGGTCATCCAGGCGTCGAACGCCTTGGTCTGGTTGGCGAAGAAGTCCTTGTTCAGGTCGTCGAAACCGGCCTGCAGGCGGGCGAGCTCCGCGGCCTGCTCGGGTGATGGCGCGTCCACCATCGTGCCGTCGAGGCGGAAGCGGCTCCGTCCGCCGTTCTGCGTAGGGCCTCCGGCGGGGGTGCCGCGCTCCTTGACGCGGTTGAAGGCGTCGAGCCACTGGTAGTAGTCCTTCTGCGTCACCGGGTCGTACTTGTGGTCGTGGCACTGCGCGCAGGCGACGGTCATGCCGAGCCACGTCGTGGTCGTGGTCTCCACGCGGTCGAACAGGTTGTTGAAGCGCTGCTCCTCCGGGATGTTGCCGCCCTCGCCGTTGAGGATGTGGTTGCGCACGAAGGCCGTGGCGATCTTCTGGTCGAGGGTCGCGTTCGGGAGCAGGTCGCCGGCTAGCATCTCGGTGCTGAGCTGGTCGAAGGGCTTGTCGGCGTTGAGGTTCTTCACGAGCCAGTCGCGCCAGACCCACTGGAAGGTGTCGCCGTCCTGCTGGAAGCCGTTGCTGTCCGCGTAGCGGGCGGCGTCGAGCCAGGGCAGGACCATGCGCTCGCCGTAGTGCGGCGACGCCATCAGGCGGTCCACCTGCTTCTCATAGGCGTCGGGCGAACGGTCGGCCAGGAAGGCCGCGGTCTCCTCCGGCGTGGGCGGCAGGCCGGTCAGGTCGAGCGACAGGCGGCGGAGCAAGGTCTCACGCGGGGCCTCGGGTGAAAGCGAGAGCCCGACGGACTTGAGCCGTTCGGCCACGAAGGCGTCGACCGGGTGCTTCTCCCCGTTGGCGGGCAGGGCGGGGCGGACCGGCGCCACGAACGCCCAGTGCTCCTTGTAGACGGCGCCTTCGGCGATCCACCGGCGCAGCACCTCGCGCTGGGCGGCCGACACCTTGCGGTGCGAGTTGGGGGGCGGCATGACCTCCTCGGGGTCGTTCGAGAGCAGGCGCTTGATCATCTCGCTCGCATCCGGGTCGCCCGGCGCAAAGGCCTTCGCGGTCAGGGCGTCCGCGCGGACGTCCAGCCGCAGGTCCGACTTGCGCTTGTTGCCGTCGGGTCCGTGGCAGTAGAAGCAGTTCTCCGCGAGGATCGGTCGCACGTCCTCGTTGTAGTCGACCGGACGCGCGGCGGCGGTCGCGGCGAGCAGAAGGAGGCAGATCGTTCGGGGGCGTCCCATCGTTCGTGATTATACGTGAATCGCCGGCGGCGGGGTATGTCGCGGCGGGGTCGGTCGGTTGGATTATCCGACCATGACAAAGACAGTCCGGTTCCGCCGGGAGTTAGCAAGCGTTCTGGTGGCGGGGCTTTGGTGTTGCTGGAAAGCCCCGGTCTGGGTCTGCTTCCGGCAGTGCGCATCCTGGACAGATATCTCCTCTCGGAGTGGGCCAAGGTGTTCACCCTATGCCTGCTGGCGCTCGGCGGCATCCAGCTGCTCTCCGTCCTCTACAACTACGCGCCCGACTTCCTCGCCTGGGATTCCGACGCCCTCACCGTGGTCGAGTTCCTCATGCTCAGGTCGCTGGGCGGCGTCCATCTCCTCGTCCCGATCTCGCTGCTGATCTCGGTCATCTACGTCCTCGGCTCCTTCAACCGCAACGCCGAGCTCGCGGCGATCCGCGCGGCGGGCGTCGGCGTCTGGCGCCTGACCGCGCCGCTCTGGGCCGCGGGCGGCGGGCTGGCCCTGATGCTCGCGCTGGCGGGCGCCTTCTGGGTGCCCGACGCGATGGAGGCCTAGCGCGTGCTGCTGGAGCGCGAGCAGTTCCGGGCCCTCCGCGCCCAGGGCGGCGCGGCGGCCACGGGCGGCCAGGCCGAGTTCGTCTCCTTCGAGAACGCGCGCGCACGCCGGCTCTGGCTCATCGCCCGGCTCGGCGTGACGGCGGGCCAGGCCTTCGAGGTCACGGTCCATTCTTTCGACGCCTCCGGACGGGAGACGCGCACGGTCACCGCGCGCTTCGCGGAGTTCCGGCAGTCGGGCGGCCGGTGGCGGTGGACCTTCCGCGAAGGCCGCGACATGCGCTTCGACCCCTCGACCGGCTCGCTCGTCGCGCAGCCCAGGTTCGCGGTGCTTTCCCCCGAGGAGTTCGACGAGGACCCCGAGGTCATGGTGCTCGCCACGAAGGACCCCGACCGCCTCTCGTTCCGCGAGGTCTCGCGCTACGTCGACCACGCGGGCGACCGCGGGTCCGGCCATCAGTCGGCCTACGTGATGCGCTACCACACGATCCTCAGCGCCCCGGCGGTGTGCCTCGTGGTCATCGCGGTCGCGATACCGTTCTCGGTGACCGGCGGACGGGTCAGTCCCATGGTCGGCGTGGCCAAGACCTTCGGTCTCTTCCTCGGATTCTACTTCCTGTCCTCCGTCTGCCGCGCCTACGGCGAGAGCGGGGCGCTTCCTCCCGTGCTGGCCGCTTGGCTGCCCGCGGCCGCAATCACGTTCTGGGCCGTGCCGCGCCTGCGCGCCGTGGACTAACTCATGCTCCGCGCCATCCGCATACGGCCGGGACGTCCCGTGCGCGCCATGCGCGGGCACCCCTGGGCCTTCCTCGGGGAGGTCGAGATCTCCGGCCAGCCGCCGGCGGACGGCGACTGCGTCGAGCTCACCGACCCCAAGGGGCGCAGCCTCGGGGCGGGACTTTGGAACGGCAGATCCCAGATCGCCTGGCGCCGCTATTCGCGCCGTCCGGTCACCCTGGACGGACCGCTCCTCGAGGAGCTGATCGTCGCGGCCGTGCGCCGGCGGGGCGATCGTCCGGTCGGCCGGCTGATCTGGTCCGAGGCGGACAGCCTGCCGGGGCTGGTCGTCGACCGCTATCATGACCTGCTCTCCGTCCAGGCGCTCACCTGCGGCGTCGACCGCCGTCTGGCCACGATCGTCGACGTGCTCCAGCGCCTGCTGAAGCCGCGCGAGGTCGTGCTGCGCAACGACGCCGCGACGCGTAAGCTCGAAGGCCTCCGTCAGGAGATCCGCACGGTCTCGAGCAGGCCGCTCGAGCCCGCCTGGATGGAAGTCGGCGGCGTGCAGGTCCTCATCGACCTGATGGGCGGCCAAAAGACCGGCACCTACCTCGACCAGCTCGACCAGCACCGGAACGTCGCGAAGCTCGCCCAGGGGCGCCGCGTGCTCGACGCCTTCTGCAACCAGGGCGGCTTCGGCCTCGCCTGCGCCAAGGCCGGCGCCGCCAGCGTGCTCGGCCTCGACCAGTCCGAGGACGCCATCGTCGCCGCCCGTGCGGCCGCCGAGCGCAACGGCCTCCGCGCCTCCTTCGAGGTCGCCAACGTCTTCGACTGGTTCACGGAGCACCGCGAGGCGGAGTTCGACCTCATCGTGCTCGATCCGCCGCCCTTCGCCCGCAGCAAGGACGCCGTCGACGGCGCCCTCCGCGGCTACAAGGAGCTGAACCTGCGCGCCCTGCGCCTGCTCGCCCCGGGCGGCATCCTCGCCACCTACTCCTGTTCGCACCGCGTCTCGGAGGAGATGTACCTCGAGGTCGTCGAGTCGGCGGCCGCGGACGCCCGTCGCGAGGCCGTCATCCTTGAGCGCACGTCGCAGCCGGCCGACCATCCGGTCCTGCTGAACTTCCCCGAGAGCCGCTACCTCAAGGGCTTCATCGTCGAGATTCGGGCTTAACTCGGGACCCCGTCCCCGCTTTCATCGTCCCATGATCGTCACCCTCCGCGGCAAGCTCACCGAGGCCGGCGTCCTGCGCGTCGTCATCGAGGCCTCCGGGGTCGGCTACGAGGTGAACGTGCCGGTGACCACGGCCGAGCGCCTGCCCAAGGTCGGCGCGGAGGTCTCGCTCCTCATCCACCACGTCTTCCGCGAGGACGGCCAGGCCCTCTACGGCTTCGCCTCCGCCGACGAGCGCGATTTCTTCCGTCTGCTGGTCGAGAAGGTCTCGGGCGTCGGCCCCAAGATGGCCCTGAACATCCTCAGCCGCCTCGCGCTGCCCATCCTGCGCGACGCGATCGTGCGCGGCGACGTGGCGCTGCTCTCGCAGTGCCCCGGAGTCGGCAAGAAGACCGCCGAGCGCCTCGTGGTGGAGCTGAAGGACAAGGTCGGCCTCGAGGGGCCCGGGGCCGCGCCCGCGGCGGCGCCTTCTTCGGCCGCACCTTCGCATGCCGCCGACGCCGTGGCCGCGCTCGTCGCGCTCGGCTTCAAGGCCGCCGACGCTGACAAGGGCGTGCGCACCGCGCTGGCGAAGCTCGGCGCCGGCGCCACCGCCGACCAGCTGGTGAAGGCGGCGCTTGGGCGCTGAGCGCTTGCGAGCGAGGGGACATGCTGGCACGGTGACAAGGGGGCATGTGCGAGCAGAGTTGACCCGTTGATCGGTTGGCCTGTTGGCCAGGGATGCAATGGGTAGGGTCGAGGACCCTTCCTCGACCGCGGACGACCGGCGAAGGCTGCGCCTTCGAGGGGGCATCGGAAGGTGCACCGCCCCTTATCACCGTGTCACCGTGCCAGCTTGCCCCCGACCTCTCACTTCAGCCCCAGCACGTCCTCCATGCCGTACAGGCCGGCGGGACGGGACTTGAGCCAGCGGGCGGCGCGGACGGCGCCGCGCGCGAAGATCTCGCGGTTGGAGGCCTTGTGCGTGAGTTCGAGCCGTTCGCCTTCGGCGGCGAAGAGGACCGTGTGGTCGCCCACGACGTCGCCGCCGCGGATGGCGTGCACGCCGATCTCGCCGAGCGGACGTTCGCCCACCAGGCCTTCGCGGCCGTGCTTGAGGGCTTCCTTGGCGAGCTTGCGCTCTTCGAGCAGGATCTTGAGGAGCGTCTCGGCGGTGCCGGAGGGCGCGTCCTTCTTGAGACGGTGGTGCATCTCGAGCACCTCGACGTCCCAGCGGCCGGCGTCGGCGAGCGAGCGGGCGGCCTGGCGGACGAGGGCGTTGAGCAGCGTCACGCCGACGGACTAGTTGCCGGCCCAGACGACCGGGAGGCCCTTGATGGCGGCGGTGATGGCGGCCTTCTCCTCGGCCGTGTGGCCGGTGGTGCCGATCACGAGCGGCTTCCTGTGCTGCGCGCAGAGCTGGGCGACGGCGAGCGTCGCGGAGTGGAAGGAGAAGTCGATGACCACGTCGGCGGAGCCGATGTGCGCGGCGAGGCTGTCGCCCTGGTCCACGCCGGCGGCGATGACGGCCTGTTCGGAGGCGGCCACGGCGGAGATCGCGAGGCCCATGCGGCCCTTGGAGCCGTTGAGGAGGATGCGGATGGGCTGGCTCATCGTGGTACGGAGAGGGCGGCGTCGGCGACCTTCTCGACGAGGCGTCGGTTGGCCTCCGACATCTCGCAGAGCGGCAGGCGCACTTCGGCGGAGCGGATGATCCCCGCGCGCATCATGCAGTGCTTCACCGGCACCGGGTTCGGTTCGACGAAGAGGGTCCTGAACAGTTCGGCCAGGCGGTCGTGCAGGACCTTCGCCTCGGCGAACTGCTTCGTGCGCGCGAGCTGGGCGAGCCGGGCCACCGGGCCGGGAATCAGGTTGGAGGCGACCGACACCACGCCGCGCGCGCCGACCTCGGCGAAGGGGAGGGTGAGGGAGTCGTCGCCGCTCAGCACGATGAAGTCGGCGTCTGACTCGCGCACGAGTCGGGCGGCCTTCTCGACCTGGCCGCCGGCCTCCTTGATGCCGACGACATGCGGGAATCTGGCGCGCAGGCGCAGCACGGTCTCGACCGTGATCTCCACCCCGCAGCGGCCGGGGATGGAGTAAAGCATGATCGGCTTCGCCGTCGCCTCGGCGATGGCCGCGAAGTGGCGGAACAGGCCTTCCTGGCTCGGCTTGTTGTAGTAGGGCGCGACGAGCAGGAAGGCGTCCGCGCCGGCCTCCTCGGCCCGGCGGGTCAGGTCGAGGGCCTCCGTGGTGGCGTTGGAGCCCGTCCCGGCCATGACCGGCACCCGGCCGGCGGCGTATTCCACAGTGCGGGCGATGACTTCGACGTGCTCGTCGTAATCAAGGGTGGGGGACTCGCCGGTGGTGCCCACCGAGACGAGCCCGTCGATGCCGGCCTCGATCTGGAGGTCCACCAGCCTGCGCAGGTCCTCCCAGCACACCTTTCCGTCGAGGAAGGGGGTGACCAGCGCGGTATGGGCCCCGACCCATGAGCCGGGGGCGAACTTGTTTCTGCTGGAACCTGATGCGGACATGTCTCCGAGGAGGACCGGTGAAACAACCCCGCCCTTTCCCCGGAGACAAACCCAAAAACCCCGTTTCGGAGCCCTCAGGGCGCGGGACCGATGAGGATTCGGTTGTTTTCCGTGTCCGTCACGTAGAGCCGTCCGTCGGGCCCGATGCGGGCGCCGTGCGGCCGGTTCAGCTGAGTGCCGGCCCAGTCGGCGCCGACCGCCGGGCCCTTCTTGCCGTCACCGGCGACGGTGCGGATCGTCCCGGCCGCGGGATCGAAGAGCCGCAGGCAGTGGTTCTCGGTGTCGAGGATGAGCACGTTTCCCTTGCGGTCCATGGTCACGTATTTCGGCCCGCGCATCGTGGCCTCCGCCGCGGGTCCGTCGGCCGCCGGCCCCGCCTTGCCCGAGCGGTTCACGACCACGCGCACCTTGCCGTCACGGACCGCGACCAGGGAATTGCCGCCGCGGAGGAGGGCGTAGAGCGTGCCGTCCTTCGCCATGCACGCCGCGCGCACGTCGCCCATCGGGGCGGAGAGCGCGTCCTCGCCGTCCTTGGGCAGGCCGCGCTTGCCGTTGCCGGCGACGGTCGTGACCGTCCGCGTCGCGAGGTCGATGCGGCGGACGCGGTGGTTGGAGATGTCGGCCACCAGCAGCGCGCGTCCGTCCGGAGACAGCACGTTGCACATCGGGACGTTGAACTGCGCGCGGTCGGCCGGACCGCCGTCCCCGGCGAAGCCCGCCTGACCCGTGCCCGCGAACAACGTCGCCTCGTGCGTCGCCGGGTCGAGCCGCACGATGCGGTGCTGGAAGCTGTCGGCGAGGTAGATGGAGCCGTCGGGCCCGACCGCCAGGTCGTGCATGCCGTCGTAGACCGCGGGCGAGAGGTCGAGCCGGCGGGCGGGCGCGGGCGGCTGCACCGACTTGCCCACGCTGCTCCACTTCACGCCCGAGACGAAGGTCAGCCGGCCGCCCTGGATGCGGAACACCCGGTTGGCCGGCTGGAACTCCACGCCGTAGGCGTCGCCCTTCGCGTCGAAGTCGATGCTGAACGGCTCGTGCAGGTCCTCCGAGCCGGGCAGGCGGACGACCTCGATGGCGCCGAAGGCGGAGGCGGCGCAGGCCAGCAGGGGCAGGAGCTTCTTGAGCATGCCGAGGTATTAACGGCTCCGCGTCTCGACTCAACAAATCCTTGGCGGAAAGGGTTCGACCTCGCGGGCCGCGTGCCCAAGTTGCCGTCCACCGTGGCCGCGACGCTTCCGCTTGTGATCCGTGAGCTCGGGGGCGAGGGGCCTCCGGTGCTGGTGCTGCACGGGCTCCTGGGTTCGTCGCGCAACTGGCAGTCCGCCGGGGCCGAGATCGCCGCGCGCGGCTTCCGGGTCGCGGCGGCCGACTTCCGCAACCACGGCGTCTCGCCGTGGGACGACGACTGCTCCTACGCGGCCCTTGCGGCCGACGTCGCCGCGCTGATCGGAAGCGCCTTCAGCGGGCCGGTGCACCTGGTCGGACACAGCATGGGCGGCAAGGCGGCCATGCGCCTCGTCATGGACCGGCCGGAGCTCGTCTCCCGGCTGACCGTCGTGGACATCGCGCCCCGCGCCTACGCGGACCGCGTGCGGGTCGAGTTCGAGGCCATGAACGCCCTGGACCTTGCGTCGATCGCCTCGCGCAAGGACGCCGACGCGAAGCTGGCCGCCCAGGTGCCGGACTGGGGGATGCGGCAGTTCATCCTGACCAACCTGGCTCAGGGTCCTGACGGACGCTGGCGCTGGACCGTGAACCGCGACGCGCTGACGCGCGCCTTGCCCGAGATCCTTGGCAACCCCCTGGCGCGCGGGGAGGTCTGGTCCGGCCGCGCGCGCTTCATCCGCGGAGGGAGGTCGAACTACGTGCGCGACGAGGACTTCGGCGCCATCCGCACGCACTTCCCTTCGGCGGACGTCATCACCCTGCCGGAGAGCGGACACAACCCGCACTTCGACGCACGGACCGGCTTCGTCGACGCCTTGGTCGGCTGAGTTCAGGGCGTCGCCCAACGCGCGAGCCGTCGCGCGACGAGCCATGCGGCCGTCATGCCGATCATCGCGGCCGCCATGTAGGGCCATCGGAGGCCCCGTCCGTCCGTCCTGACCCTGAGCGGCACGGGCGCCGTGATCAGCGGCGATTCGTCGCCCGCGACCATCATCGTCCAGCGCGACTTCTCGCCGGCCTTCGTCTCGTCCAGCATCCAGAGCAGCACCGTGTGCGGGCTGCCCTCCGGCAGGCTGAGCACGAAGCCCGGCTTGTGGGGCGTCCATTCCCATTCCGCGTTGTCCAGCCGGTAGGTCCTGGCGAGCTCCTCTGGCGTGTGCTGGAAGGGCGAGTCCGTCTCCAGCCTGGTCGTGACCGAGAACTTGGGCGTCCCGGCGCTCCGTGCGAACGGTTCCGCGGCCGTCCCGTAGGAGACGAGCAGCAGCCCGTCCATCGCCTCCATCATCCTTTCGCGGTCGCGGATGCGGTAGTTGGCGTCCAGGTCGGCCGTGACGCGCAGCGCGCACGAGCCGTCGCCCCGCAGCGTGAGGCGGGCGACGAGCACCTCGCCGTTGTGCCCGTAGACGGACATGGGGAGCGCGAGGGCTCCCCATGCGAGGACGAGGCTGAGCGTCCGCCGGATCACTTCCGGTCCCAGCGCAGCACCCGTCCGAACATGTTCCACTCGGTCTCGAGGATGTTGCCGTCGTTGTCGAAGGTGATGCCGTGGGGCGAGGTCACCACGCCCGTGCGCCAGTCGGTCGGCTTCACGCGCGGCGTGTTGGTCTCGCCCTTGGTGTCGTTGGCGCCGAGGGCGGCCACCATCTTGTTGTCCTTGTCCCAGACCGAGACGCGGCCGGCGATCTCCGCCACGCACATCAGGTCGCCGTGGAAGGAGGCCGAGGACGGGTTGCGGAGGCCCTTGCTCTCGATCATGCGCGGGTTGGCGCCGTCCAGGTCGAGGTGGAACATGCGGTTGTTGCCGCGGTCGAGGCAGAGGATGCGCGCGGGGCTGAAGCGCGTGTCGACGAAGATCTTGTGCGTGTTGGCGAAGCCCTTGCCGTCCACGACCTGCGTCGGTCCGCCGAAGACGGACTTGAAGGCGCCCTTGGCGTCGAAGCGGAAGATCCAGCTCTTGCCGTAGCCGTCGACGACGTAGATGTCGCCGTCGGGTCCGACGTCGAGGCCGGTCAGCTTGAGCGCGTTGACCGCGGCGCCCTTCTTGTCCTTGGCCTTGCCCTTGTCGGCGGGGAAGGCGTCGGCCTTGATCTCCATCACCACCGTGCCGTCGAGCCGGCACTTGATCACGCGCTGCTCGGCGAGCACGGCGCCGTAGATGAACTCGCCCTCGGGGGTCCGGCGGATGACGAAGCCGTGGAGCGAGGCGGGCAGGGCGAGGGTCTTCACGTGCTTGCCGTCCTTGCCGTAGACCTGGAGCCCGGCGTTGGCGTCCTGGACGCTGACGTAGATGTTGCCGGCGGAGTCGACGGCGATCTCGCCGTGCCCGTTGCCGATGGTCTCGCGTCCTTCGGGGCGGCCCAGGAAGTCGGGGCGGAGTTCATACTTGGGCTCGGCGGCGAGGAGGGAGGAGCACACGGTGAGGAGGGCGGTGAGGCGCAGGGCGTTCATGGGCGGGGTTTTCCGAAATTAGGGTTCGCTTCGCCGAGAAGCAAGGTCGGGCTTGCGTGATTCGGCTTCACTCGCCCGCCGGGCATGGCCATCTTCGGGTCACCCCCATGAGCCTCACCCGCATCCTCTCCGCCGCGCTCGCCTGCGCCGCCGCATCGCTCTCCGCCGAGTCCCTCTTCAACGGCAAGGACCTGTCCGGCTGGCGCAAGCCCGCCGCCGAGGGCTTCTGGAAGGTCGAGGGCGGCTCGCTCGTCGGCCTCAACGACCCGGCCTTCGCCGACTACAAGAAGGGCTCCATGCTCTACACCGAGAAGGAGTACCAGGACGTCGTCGTGGAGTGCGAGGTGCGCTTCGAGGGCGAGATCGACAGCGGCATCATGGTCCGCCGTGACGCCTCCGGAAAGAAGGACATCCAGATGCAGATCGGCGTGTCCCGTTCCCTGAAGAAGGACATGACGTGCGCCTTCTACATCGGCAAGTATCCGGAGTCCGGCTGGGCCCCGAAGGTCGCCTCGCTCTGGAAGCAGGGCGAGTGGAACAGGATCCGTTTCCAGGCCAAGGGCGACACCTACACCGTGTGGCTCAACGGCGAGCAGGTCTCCAACTACGTCGACGCGGGCTACCCCAAGGCCGGACCGGTCGGCCTGCAGGTGCACGGCGGGCTGAAGATGCGCGTCGAGTACCGCAACGTCAGCGCCCAGGCGCTCTGAACGGATCGTGCGGATCGGGCGCCGCAGATTCCTGGCCGCTTCCGCGATTGCTGCCGGGCTGGCGCCCCTCGTGGGCTGTTCTTCCCGCGGCTCCGCTGTGTCTTTCGGCGTCGTCGCCGACCCTCAGTACGCCGACATTCCGAACCGGGGCTCTCGATGCTACCGCGGATCCGTGCGTAAGCTGACCGAAGCCGTGGCTGAATTCAACCGGCGCGACCTCGACTTCTGCGTGAACCTCGGGGACGCGATTGACCGCGGCTGGGAGAGCTTTGACGCAATCATGGCGCCGCTGGCCGCCGCCCGCGCGCCCTGGCGCCACGTGCTCGGCAACCATGATTTCGCCGTCGACGCCGCCCGTGTCGCCCAGGTGCCCGTGCGGCTGGGCGTTCCTTCGCGCCGCGCCTTCTTCGATGTCTCAGGATTCCGGTTTGTGATCCTGGATTCCAACGCCGTAAGCGCTTACGCGCACCCGGCCGGGTCTCCCGAACGCGCCGCCGCCCTTCAAGAGCTGGCGCTTCTCAAAGTAGCCAAGGTGCCCCAGGCCTTCGACTGGAACGGCGGTTTCGGTGCGGAGCAGCTTCAATGGCTGGACCGCCTCGCGGCGGAGGCCGAATCGGGCGGGTTGCGTGTCGTCGTGTTCGCCCATCATCCGCTGCTGCCTGCCCGGGCCCATGTCGCTTGGGACGCGCCTGCGGCGCTGGATGCCGTTCTTCGCCGCCGTTCGATCGTCGCCTGGTTATGCGGTCATGATCATGCGGGCGCGTATGCGGAGCGGGCGGGCGTACATTTCGTCACCTTTCACGGAATGGTGGAGACTCCCGATCAGAACGCCTACGCCTTCGTACGCATCGAAGGCCGGAGGCTGGTCATTGAGGGAAGGGGCAGGGAGCCCTCCCGCGACCTCAGGCTGCGGCCTGCCTGAGGCTGGGGCCTTGAGTTTATTCGGACTTATTGTCTCTCAATGTCTTCCTCTCGGCCGATTTGGGATCTATCCCCAGCAAGGGCGTCAGGCGGAAGGGGGCCGGGGGCTTCCTTTCCTCGCGTGGTCCGCTGCCGGCCACGCCTTCGGGCAGCGGGCGCGCCTCGCCCGGTCCGTCCTCCGCGCCGTCTCCGCGCGGCAAGGCGACGCGGTTGACGGAAGGGGCCGCCTTCCTGTCGGCGGGCGCTTCGTTCGCCACGGCCAGCTTTGCACCGGCCTTCGTCGCAACGCGTGCAGCCGGCGCCGCGCGGAGACGGCGCGGAGGACGGACCGGGCGAGGCGCGCCCGCTGCCCGAAGGCGTGGCCGGCAGCGGACCACGCGAGGACAGGACG
>JBJTIX010000241.1:0-2957 GCA_046095205.1 Opitutia bacterium | reverse complement strand
CCTTACCGCGGGCACCGTCGGTTCGGCCGCCGACCTCTACGTCTGGCACGCGCCCTTCGGTGATGACGGCCGCCGCGGACTCCTCTCCGCCAACGTCGTCGACAACAACGCCTCCGGCTCGGTGCGCCTGATCGTCTCCGGTGGTGACACCCGTCAGCCCCATTCGTCGCTGACCCTCTCTGGCACCAACATCCATACCGGGGGAACCGTCATCAACAACACGACCGTCTACCTCGATCCGGCCGGCCGTCTCGGTACCGGCGGCATCGTCATCAACAACGGAACCTTCCGTCAGAGCTCGAACAACGCCCTGTTCCGCCTGCCCGGCCTGACCACCACCGCCGGCAGCGCCACCGTCACCACGCCCGCGGGCGGCACCGCCGGCCTCGCCGTGGGCATGCCCATCTGGGGGCTGCCCGGGGCCACCACGACGAACATGTTCATCACCTCGATCAACGCGGTGGCGAACACGTTCACGGTCACCAGCGGCACGGGCATGACGGCCAGCTCGGCGGCCAATCCCTACATCCTGACCAACGCCTATTCCGGCAACGGAGGCGTGATCCCCGAGCAGACCCTCCGCATGACGGGTAGCGCCCAGGCCCATCTGACCGGGGCCAACCGCCTGTCCACCGTCACCTTCGACAACGGCGGCGGCGGCGGCATCGTCCTGAATCCGGGCGGCGTCCTCACGCTCTCGGGAGGCATCGTCGCCACCTCGACCAACGCCACGGCCTCGGCCGTCATCGGTTCCGAGTCGATCGGATCCAGCCTCGCCGGGGTGATCGACCTCGACACCGCGGCCGCCTTCTCGATGAACGTCGGGGCGGTCTCCGTTTCCGGGCGCGACGTGGCGCCGTACACGCCCACGCTCATCATCAACTCCGTCGTGCAGAACGGCGGCATCACCAAGTCCGGCAACGGCCTCCTGCAGCTCGGCGCCCAGAACACCTTCGCCGGCGGCATCAACGTCACGGGCGGCGGCCTCGTCATCGGCGCGAGCACCACGCCCATCTCGGGCGGCTTCACGGGACCCTTCGGTTCGGGCGCCGTGACCATGGCCACGGGCACCCGCCTGCTGGCCTCGACGGCCAACCTCACCGTCCAGAACGCCTTCGCCTTCGGCGACGACGGTTCCGGCACGGGCTCCGTCGTCTTCGGCGGCCTCAACAACTTCACCCTCTCCGGCTCGGCCACGATTCCGCTGACCCAGTGGAACGTCGAGGTCACCGCGCCCCAGACCACCGTCTCGATCGCCGACATCTCCGGCGAGCTCAGCTCCACGGTCATCCGCAAGTCCGGCCTGGGCTTCCTTAACCTCGGCGGCTTCGACGGCAGCATCGAGGCCGACGGCGGCCTTTCCATCTCCGCCAACGGCAACGGACGCGGCACCGTCGAGAACGTCTCGGTCGGCGGCAACCTGTCCGTCATCGGCGACCTCTCCGTCACGGTCAATCGCTCCGGCTCCGCGCCCTTCGCGCGCAACAAGGTCATCCAGAAGGCCGACCTCTCCGTCCCCGGCAACATCCTCAGCATCTCGAACCAGTCCGGCTTCGGTCTCGAGTTCACCGGCACCACCACCATGACCGGCCCGTCGCACTTCGCGGTCGGCACGGCCACGGCCTCCAACCTCAACTCCGGGCTCATCCTTTCCGGAACCCTGACCGACGGTGCCAACACCTTCGGCCTCATCAAGTCCGGCCCCGGCACCCTCGAGCTGCGCGGCCCCAACGACAGCGGCGGAGCGGGCCGGAGCCGTGATGGTGGAGATCGGCAACTTCGATGCGTTTTATCCGCTCGGCAGGATCTTCGATGCCGCTGAGGTGCTGGCCCTCACCCGTCGCACCCGGGAGCTGCTGCCCGAGCTGCCGCTCTCGGTGACCGTGCCCCATGTGCTCCCCCTCGATCAGCAGGAGCGCCTTGCCCTCGACCTGGCGGAGGCCGGCGCCGACCTGATCCAAACCGAAGGAGGCACCAGTGCCCGACCCTTCAGCGCAGGGGTCCAGGGCCTGATCGAGAAGGCGGCACCGACCCTTGCGGCCGCCCACAGCATCAGACGCGCCCTCCAGGCCGGAGAACGGTCCCTGCCGGTGCTCTGTGCGTCCGGGCTCTCGGCCGTCAGTGTGCCCTTGGCCCTCGCCGCGGGCGCCAGCGGCGTGGGCGTGGGTTCGGCGGTGAATCGTCTGGACGATGAGTTGGCGATGCTTGCTGTGGTGCGCGGTCTGCGTGAAGCCATTGATGCCGCCGCGATGGCTGTCCGGGTCTGATCCCCGCCCTGCTCCACCACCGCTGGACTCGCCGCTGTCGGCTCGGGCCGCCTCTGGGGCGAATCCAGCGGAGCGCAATCCATGCTGAGGCGAGCTTCGGCCGGATGCAGTGGTCGGTGACTGATCGCTGCAGGCCGTTCGCTCGGGCTTGACTACTCAAGCCAAGGGGAGTCGGTTGGCATTATCATGCTGGTCATGACCGCACCAGTCATGGCCACTGTCCTCCCGGACGGTGGCCCCTGACCTTGCCACGGCTCCGCGTCGGCGGGTTGCCCTGCCCTGGTCAGCACTGGCTGCCCTGACTACCGTTGAGGCAAGTGTCCTCGTTCTTGGTTCCCCGATGCATGTGTTCCTGTGGCTGCTGCAATGGCCGATCCGAGCCTTGGTTCTGTTGTTGGTGTCCTGGCTGCCCCTGGGCGTTGAGGTGGAAAACTTCGGGATCGGCTTGCTGGCTGCGCTGGTGATCGGTCTGCTCGGCACCTTGCTCATCGTCCCCCTCAAGCTGCTTCTGGGCGTGCCTTGGCTGATCACCAGTCTCGGTGGCCTGTTGACCCCGATTTCCTGGCTGTTCAACTGGTTGATCACTGTGATCCTGTTCGGGTTGGCCGCTTGGCTGATCCCTGGCTTCCGGCTGCGCAATGGCCTGGTGAGCGCCATCCTGGGAGCGGTGGTCTATGCGGTGAGCTCCAC
>JBJTIX010000240.1:0-1895 GCA_046095205.1 Opitutia bacterium | reverse complement strand
CCTAAGAAGTGATTTCCGGATGAAGCGCCTGCTCGCCCTGATCGCCGGCCTGCTCCTCGGGGCGACCGCCGAAGCCCAGACCGCCGCGCCGCGACGCGACGCGCAGGCTCCGATCATCAGGCGGACCGCGGGACCGCACGTCATCATCGTGCTGGTGGACGACGCCGGCATGGGCGACTTCTCCTGCCACGGCCATCCCTTCTTCAGGAGCCCCCACATCGACCGCCTGCACGCCCAGAGCGTGCGCCTGACCGACTTCCACGTCGCGCCGATGTGCTCGCCCACCCGCGGCCAGCTGCTCACCGGGTGCCACGGCATGCGCACCGGCGTGACGTCCGTGACCGCGGGTCGCACCTTCGTGCGCCCCGGATTCACCCTTGCGCCGCAGCTCTTCGGCGCCGCCGGCTACGCCACCGGCATTTTTGGCAAATGGCATCTCGGCGACAGCCACCCGCACCGGCCCATCGACCGAGGCTTCGGCACGGCCTACTGGGCGCCGGGCTGGGGCTTCGGCAGCGCGCCCGAATACGGCAACACCCTCATCGACGGAAAGATGCTCCGGGGCGACAAACCTGAACCGTTAAAGGGCTACGTCACCGACGTCTGCTTTGCCGAATCCATGAATTGGATGCGTGATCAGCAGAAGGCGAAGACCCCCTTCTTCTGCTACCTGCCCCTGCACGCCGCCCACGGCCCCCTCATCGCCCCGCAGGAATACCTCGACCTCTACAAGGGTCGCAAGGCGTCCGCGTTCTACGCGATGCTCGCGAACGTCGACGACAACATGGGGCGGCTGGAGTCCTTCCTGGAGTCGACGGGCCTGCGCGAGGACACCGTGGTCATCTTCATGACCGACAACGGCGGCACGGCCGGCGTCCCGATCTTCAACGCCGGCCTGCGCGGCGGCAAAGTGACCTACTGGGAAGGCGGCCATCGCGTGCCCTGCTTCATCCGCTGGCCCGCCGGCGGCCTGCGTCAGCCCGGCGACGTCGCCGAACTCACCCAGGCGCAGGACATCCTGCCCACCTTGCTTTCCTTGGCCGACATCAGGGTGCGCCCCGCCGGACAGGAGTTCGACGGCGCCGACCTCTCCGAACTCCTGCGCGGCAAGACCGACCACCTTCCCGAACGCACGCTCTTCGTGCAATACGGCCCCGGCGCCGGTGACAAGGACCCCTCCGGCCCGAGGAAGTTCTCCGCGGCGATCATGCGCGGCAACTGGCGGTTGCTCGACGGCGAGCGTCTCTATGACGTGGCCAAGGACCGCCATCAGGACACGGACGTGGCCGCCGGGCACCCCGAGGTCGTCGCCTCGCTGCGAGCCGATTACGAGCGCTGGTGGAAGGATAACGGCTTCGACCGCACCCTGCGCTTATTCGACACCCTCAGCATCGGCTCACCCAAGCAGCCCTCCGTCGAACTCACCTGTGCCGACTGGCAGGACCTCTACGTCGACAACACCGGTCACGTGAACAATGCAGCGGGCGGTCCGCGGGGCGGGCACCTCAACGTGGCGGTCGAACGGGCGGGGGAATATGAGTTCACGCTGCGACGCTGGCCGGAACGGCTGGGCGTCGCGCTCGACGGCCGCCCGGCGAGCGCCCCGTCCGCCAAGGCCCTCCCCATCGCCGCCGCCCGGCTGACCGTCTCGCGCCTGACCTTCGACGCTGGAGCCGAACCCGGCGCCTCCGCGATCAAGCTGCGCGCGACCCTGCCTTACGGACAGACGAAGCTGCAGGCCTGGTTCAAGGACAAGGACGGCAACGACCTCTGCGGCGCCTTCTACGTGCACGCCACCTTCATCAAGTGAACCCCATGAGAGCCCTCTCCCTGCTCATCCTTCCGCTCGCGCTGCTCGCCGCGCCGCGGCCGCCCAACTTCGTCGTAATCTTCGT
>JBJTIX010000239.1:0-11685 GCA_046095205.1 Opitutia bacterium | reverse complement strand
CAAGCGCTTCGGCACGCACGAGGCCAAGTTCTCGCTGCCCGCCGGCAAGCACGAGCTCACCCTCACCTGGAACAACGCGCCCGCGCCCGCCGCCAAGGGCCGCCGTTCGCTCTCGGGCCACCGCGTGCGACTCATCGGGCCGCTCGACGCCCGCACCGGACTCCAGCGCCGCCTCGCCGACATCGTCGGCCGCCTCGAGGGCGAGCCCCGCGCCCGCGCGGTCGTGAACTGGTTCGTTTCGCGCGCGTTCCGCCGCCCCGTCAACGCGGCCGAGCTCTCCCGCTACACCCGCGTCTTCCTCGAGGCCGAGAAGGCCGGGGGCGAATGGGAGGACGGCGCGCGCGCGGTCGTCGCGGTCTGCCTCGCCTCGCCGAAGTTCGTCTTCCGCGCCGAACAGGAGGAGCGGCCCAAGGAGACGGAGGCGCATCCGGTCGGCGAATTCGCCCTCGCCTCGCGGCTCAGCTACTTCCTCTGGGGCTCGATGCCCGACGACGCGCTCCTGCAGGAGGCCTTCGCCGGCACGCTGCACCGCAACCTCTCCGCGCAGGCCGCGCGCCTGCTGCGCGACCCGCGCTCGTCCAACCTCGTCTCGGGCTTCGGCATCCAGTGGCTCCAGCTGCGCCGGCTCTCCGTGGTCGAGCCCGACCCCAGGATGTTCCCCGAGTTCGACGACGGCATGCGCGCCGCGATGTCCCGCGAGACCGAGCTCTTCTTCGCCGCGATCCTCCGCGAGGACCGCCCCGTCGCCGACCTGCTCGACGCCGACTTCACCTACGTGAACGCCCCGCTCGCCCGTCTCTACGGCCTGCCGCCGCCCGACGTGCGCGGGGCCGACGATTTCGTGCGCGTGAGCCTGCCCAAGGGCGACCGCGGCGGCCTCCTCACACAGGCCTCGATCCTCACCGCCACCTCGAACCCCGACCGCACCTCGCCGGTCAAGCGCGGCAAGTGGATCCTCGAGCAGATCCTCGGCACGCCGCCGCCCCCCGCCCCCGCGGGCGTGGCCGCCCTCGAGTCGCAGAAGGAGCTCAAGGGCACCCTGCGCGAGCGCATGGAGCAGCACCGCGCCAATCCCGCCTGCGCCTCCTGCCACAACCGCATGGACGCGATCGGCTTCGCCTTCGAGAAGTTCGACGCCATCGGCCGCCTCCGCGAGGTCGACGAGGGCCGCCGCATCGACCCTGCGGGCGTCCTCCCGGACGGCCGCGCGTTCGCCGGCGCCGCCGAGCTCAAGCGCCTCCTCCGGGCCGACGAGCGCAAGTTCGTGCGCAACCTCGCCGCCAACCTCCTGACCTTCGCCCTCGGCCGGGGTCTGGACTATTATGACGAGCCGGCCCTGGACGAGATCGTTGAACGGACCTTCAAGGGCGGCGGCAGGTTCTACGTCATGGTGCAGGCCGTGGTCGAGAGCGTCCCCTTCCGCCTCCGCCGGGGCGCATCGCAGGTTGCAACCGGCCCGGTCCCGCCCAAGAATGTGAAGTGAACCCCATGCGCCGCGACCTTTCCGTCACCCGCCGCACCGTCCTCAAGGGACTCGGAGTCACCATGGCGCTGCCCTGGCTGGAGGCGATGGGCGTGCAGACCTCCTGGGCCGCGGGCTCCACGCCCGCCAAGCAGGCCGCCCCCAACCGGCTGGCGGTCGTCTACGTGCCGAACGGCGTGAACTACGACGGCTGGCGCGTGGCCGCCGAGGGCGCGCTGCCCTCGAAGCTGCCCGCGCTCCTCCGCCCCCTCGAGGCCGTGAAGTCGGACTTCTCCGTCCTCACCGGCCTGACCGCCGACAAGGCGCGCGCCCACGGCGACGGCGGCGGCGACCACGCACGGGCGATGGCCGCCTTCCTCACCGGCGCGCAGCCCCGCAAGACCGACGGGGCCAACATCCGCGCCGGCATCTCCGCCGACCAGCTCGCGGCCGCACGCATCGGCGACCGCACGCGCCTCGCCTCGCTCGAGATCGGCACCGAGGCCAGCCGTCTCGCCGGCGGCTGCGACTCGGGCTACAGCTGCGTCTACCAGTCCAACATCGCGTGGCGCTCGGAGACCCAGCCCATGCCCAAGGAGGTCAATCCGCAGCTCATCTTCGAACGCCTCTTCGGTTCGGGCACCGACCAGGAGCGCGCCCGCCGCGACGCCGCCCGCAAGAGCGTGCTCGACGTCGTGCGCGACGACTACCGCGAGCTCAACGTCCGGCTCGGCCGCGGCGACCAGATGAAGCTCGACGAGTACTTCACCGCCGTGCGCGAGCTCGAGCAGCGCATCGCGCGCTCCGCGGCGGACGCCCGCAAGGCCCTGCCGCCCGGCGTCCGCGCCCCGTCCGGCATCCCCCAGAGCTACGAGGAGCACCTCCGCCTGCTCGCCGACCTCGCGGTGCTCGCCTTCCAGACCGACACCACGCGGGTCTGCACCTTCGTCTTCGCCAACGAGGGCAGCAACCGGGCCTACCCCTTCATCAACGTGAGGGAAGGGCACCACAGTCTCTCCCACCACGGGAACAGCTCGGACAAGCTGGCGAAAATCCAGGACATCAACGTGTTCCACTCGACCCAGTTCGCCTACTTCGTGCAGAAGCTGAAGTCGGTGAAGGAGGGCGACGGCACGCTGCTCGACCACTCGATGCTCGTCTACGGCTCCGGCAACGGAGACGGGGACCGCCACAACCACGACGACCTCCCGATCCTCCTCGCCGGCCGCGGCTGCGGCACGCTGCGGCCCGGGCGTCACGTGGTCTTCCCGCGCGAGACCCCCCTGAACAACCTCTGGGTCAGCCTCCTCAACCGCATGGACATCAGGGACGTCCAGCTCGGGGACAGCACGGGCGAGCTCAAGAAGCTTTCTTGAAGGATTTACTGCTTGCGCGGAGGCGCGCCCGGCGCACTTTGCCCGGCGTGATTCGCACGAATTGCAGTCGTTTGCGCCCCGTCCAGCTAGACCGAAAACTGGGCCTAGGGGGATCCGTGCGCACGTCTTTCTGATGGGATCACCCTGAACGCTCCGGAAAACGGAGTCCTGCGCCCCCGCCAAGCCCGCGTGCGGCCGGCGGGGACTTTTCGCACGCACAACTCAACAACTATCACATGGAAACTTCATCTGAAACCAAGACGATGCTTGCCCAGCTCACCAGGACCCTTGCGGCCCTGATGAGCGAGGTGAGCGCGCTCAGGTCGGAAGTGGCTGAGCTCAGAAGGACGGCCGAAGCGGAATCCGAAAGGATTTCCGCCAGGCTTGAGCTGATCGAGGGCAAGCTCACCTACCTCGCCGAAGAGATGGGCCTGATCTGAGCCGTCGGGAGGCAAAACTTCCTGCCGTCGGCGGGGTTCTTGGAGTGAAGCACCCCATGAGCCCCGCCGACCAGGAACCCGCGCGTCCCAATCCCTTCTACCTGCAGGACGATCCGCCCGCACCCTCCTTCCTGCGCCGCAAGTTCCTCGCGGTGATGGGCCTGCTCGCGGCATTGCCGGCCTTCGGCCAGCAGAAGCCCAAGGGCGGTGGCGGCGGCGGCAAGAAGAAGGGCGGCGACACCTCCAAGGCCAGCGGCCCCGTCTTCCACGGGGAGTATGTGCTGCCCAAGGAGCTTGCGGAATACGCCAAGGTCTCGCTCATCCTCGGCCGCGCGACGGACAAGTCGGTCGTGGCCAGCGTGCTTTCCGCCGAAGGGACGGAGGGCTTCCTCGAGGTCGGCACCGCCGCCGGTCGCTACACGCGCAAGACCCCGGTCACGGCGTTCCCGTCCGGCCAGGTCGTCGAGATCCCGCTCGAGGGCCTCGCCCCCGGCACGGAGCACTTTTACCGCCTCAGCTACCGCAAGCCCGGCGCCGGTTCCTTCACCGCGCGCGCCGAACAGCGCTTCTCCACCGCCAAGCCGCCCGGCAAGGCCTTCGTCTTCACCGTCCAGGGCGACTCGCATCCCGAGCGTCCGCAGTCCAGCCATCCGGACCTCTACGCCCGCACGCTGCAGGCTGCGGCTGCGGACAAGCCTGACTTCCACATCTGCATCGGCGACGACTTCAGCGTCGACAAGGTCCGTGACGTCAAGCCGGCCTCGCTCGCCGAGCCCTACCTGCTCCAGCGCCCCTTCCTCGGGCTGATCGGGCAGGCCGCGCCGGTCTTCCTCTGCAACGGCAACCACGAGCAGGGCTCGCTCTTCAACTTCATGCAGAAGGACGAGCGGCACGACGTCGCGGTGGGCGTCCAGCTCGCCCGCAACCGCCTCTATCCGCTCCCCGCGCCCGAGGGCTTCTACTCCGGCCACGCCACGCCCTTCCCGGGCATCGGCACGCTCAAGTCCTACTGCGCCTGGACCTGGGGCGACGCGCTGTTCGTGCTCCTCGACAACTACTGGCACTCGCCGGGCCTCGTGGACAGCGGCTTCCAAGGCGGATCGAAGGGCAAGGAGGGCCGCGCCGAGAAGGAGGGCAAGAACCGCGACAGCTGGGGCGTCACCCTCGGCGACGACCAGTACCGCTGGTTCAAGCGCGTCCTCGAGGCCAGCAAGGCGCGTCACAAGTTCGTGTTCGCCCACCACGTCATGGGATCCGGCCGCGGCGCGGTCGAGGTCGCCTCGACCTACGAGTGGGGCGGCGAAGGCCGCAAGGGCGAGGGCACCTTCAAGGAGAAGCGCCCGGGGTGGGATCTCCCCATCCACCAGCTCATGGTGAAGCACAAGGTCTCGGTCTTCTTCCAGGGCCACGACCATCTCTACTGCCAGCAGGAGAAGGACGGCGTGATCTACCAGTCCCTGCCCATGCCTTCCGACCACGGCTACGTCGCCTACAACGCCGACCGCTACCTCAGCGGCGTGAAGCACCCCTCCGCCGGCCACCTGCGCGTCGCGGTCTCCGCTGAGCGCGTGAAGGTCGAGTACGTGCGCTCGTTCCTGCCCAAGGACGAGGGACCCGACCGCAAGCAGGGCATGGTCGCCCACGCCTACGAGGTGAAATCCCGCGTCTCCTGACATGCGCCTGCTTCTCCCGCTCTTCGCGCTCTGCGCCGCCCTCGGCGCCGCGCCGCACACCAACGTCGTCCTGATCCTGATGGACGACATGGGCTGGCGCGATCCGGCCTTCGCCGGCGGCAAGGTGGCCGAGACGCCCAACCTCGACCGCTTCGTCAAGCAGGGCGCCGTGCTGCGCAACTGCTACTCCTCCGCGCCCAACTGCGCGCCCACCCGCGCCTGCCTCCTCACCGGCCAGTACACGCCGCGCCACGGCGTGTTCACCGTCATCGACGAGCGTTACGACCCGGGCCAGGCCCACCACCGCATCCTCTCGATCAAGAGCTCCGACGAGGTGCCGAAGGACACCGTCATGCTCGCCGAGGCGCTCAAGACCCGCGGCTACGCCACCACGCTCGTCGGCATGTGGACCCTCGGCCGCGGCCGCAAGGGTTCGCCCGGCAATCCCCAGAGTCGGGGCTTCGACCAGTACATCCGCCCCGAGGACCTGGGCTTCGAGAAGGACGCCTACCAGGACGCCAAGGGGCGCTTCCTCTCCGACGCCTTCGCCGACGAGGCCGTGAAGTTCATCGAGGCCAACAAGAGCAAGCCGTTCTTCCTCTACTACGCCGACCACGCCACGCACGAGCCCTTCGACCCGCCTAAGGCGCTCGTCGAGAAGTACGCGCGCAAGGCATCCGCCGGCAAGAGCGCGGGCCTCGCCGCCACGGTCGAGGCCGCCGACGCCGCCATCGGCCGCGTGCTGGACGCGCTCGACCGCCTCGGCCTGGCCAAGGACACGCTCGTCGTCTTCACGTCCGACAACGGCGGCATGCCCGGCGAGGTCACCCCGCTCCGCGGCAGCAAGGGCCTGCTCTACGAGGGCGGCATCCGCGTGCCCGGCGCCGTGCGCTGGCCCGGCGTCGTCAAGCCGGGCGTCGCCATCGACGAGCCCGTACTGAGCATGGACTTCTATCCGACCATCCTCGCCGCGACCGGCACGCCGCTGCCCAAGGGCCAGCCCGTCGACGGCGTCGACCTCGGTCCCGCGCTGCGCACCGGCACGCCCACGGGCCGCAAGGCGATCTTCTGGCACTTCCCCTGCTTCATCGGACGCGGCGAGCCGATGAGCATGGCGCGCGCCGGCGACTTCAAGCTGATCCACAAGTTCGACGGACCGGTCTTCGAGCTCTACGACCTCAAGACCGACCCCTCCGAGTCCAAGGACCTCTCCAAGTCGCAGCCGCAGAAGCTGGCCGAGATGAAGAAGCTCCTCGCCGACTGGCAGACTTCCGTGAAGGCGCCCCTGGCCGACAAGCCCAACCCCGCCTACGATCCCAAGGCCGAGGCCCCGCGGGGCGGCGGCGGCAGCGGCGGCGGCAAGGGCGGAAAAGGAAAGAAGGGCAAGTGATTCGGAGCCCCTTCGAGGCTCGTCTTCCGGGCGCGGCGCGGCGATAAAGGCCGCGCCCCATGCTGCACCCCGCCGACTGGACGGTCATCGCCGCCTACTTCGCCGTCGTCATCGCCATCGGCGTCGTCGTGGCCCGGCGCGTGCGCGGCACGGGGGACTACTTCATGGGCGGCCGCGGCTTCGGGCGCTGGCTGATGATCGGGCAGAGCTTCGGCGTCGGCACGCACGCGGAGATGCCCGTCTCCCTCGCCGGCGCCGTCGTGCAGCACGGCCTGTCCGCGATCTGGTTCCAGTGGAAGAACCTCTTCGCCACGCCCTTCTACTGGATCTTCGCGCCCGTGCTGCGCCGCGTGCGCCGCACGACCGTCGCCGAGCTCTTCGAGGATCGCTACGGCCGCTGGATGGGCGGGCTCTACGCGGTCTACGCGCTGGTCTTCTTCACCATCGGTTCCGCCGCCATGCTCAAGGGCGGCGCCAAGGTCGTCAGCCAGGCGGCCGGCGGGTCGGTCGGCCCGGATGCGGTCATGCTCATGATGACCGCGGTCTTCATCGCCTACAGCTTCGTGGGCGGCCTGGTCGCCTCGGCGTGGACGGACTTCTTCCAGGGCTTCCTGATCATCGCGCTCTCGTTCCTGCTCCTGCGGCTGGGCTGGGACCGCGTTGGCGGCCTCGAGGGCATGCGCGCCACGCTCGGCGACGCCCGGTTCTCGCTCGCCGTGCCGGACGGCATCGGGCCCTGGTTCATCCTGATGCTCACGGTCAACGGCCTCGTCGGCATCCTCGCCCAGCCGCAACAGATGGCCGCGGTGGGCACGGGGCGCGACGAGCGCGCCTGCCGCGAGGGCTTCTTCTGGGGCAATTACGTGAAGCGGGTGTGCACGGTCGGCTGGGCGCTGGTCGGGCTCATGGTGGCCGCGATGCTGGTGCGGGGGACTTTCGGCCCGACGGCGCTCGCCGACCCGGAGGAGGCCTTCGGCTTCGCGTGCCGTCACCTGCTCTTCCCCGGCGCGCTCGGGCTGCTGGTCGCCTGCGTGCTCGCCGCGAACATGTCGACGGCCTCCGCGTTCATGGTGAGCAGCGGCGCGCTCTTCACCGAGGGCATCTATCGCCGACACCTCGCCCCCGGGCGGCCCGACGGCCACTACCTGCTCGTCGGACGCGTGAGCGGCCTGGTCATCTCCCTGCTCGGCGTCGCCTATGCGTTCTTCCTCATCGACCGCGTGCTGCACGCCTTCCTGCTCACGGAGACCATGGCCACGTACATGGGCGTCGGGCTGCTCGGCGGGGTGGTGTGGCCGCGGGCGAACCGCTGGGGCGCGCTGGCCAGCATCGTCGCCGCCTATGCGACCAACTTCGGGGCGGCGGCGCTGACCGGAGCCCGCTTCGACCGCTGGGATCCGGACGTCTTCGCGTGGTCGCTGCTGGCCGGCGTCATCGCCCTGGTCGTGTTCAGCCTGCTGACTCCCCCGGAGCCGCGGGCGGAACAGGAGGACCTGCGTCGTCGCCTGGAGACGCCGACCGAGCTGCCCGGCTCCGAGGGCGATCCCGTCGCCTCGCCGGAGGCCCCAATCCGGGCCGCGGAGGCCGGTCGGCGTTCTGTCATCGTCGATGCGCTTTCCTTGGCCGAGTCGGCGCGGGGCAGGGGATGGCGCGCCTACCGCGAGGACCTCGTCGGCTTCCTGGCCTCTTGGGCGTGGGTCCTGGCGTTGCTCGCCGCCTTCTGGCTCTGGGTGCGCTGAGCGCTCGGCCGCCGCTATTATTTCCTGTGGCTGAGCGTGGCCCAGCTCAGGCCGCCATCCTGCGACTTCCAGAGCGTGGTCAAGGGGGCGCCGAGGATGTTGGTGCCTGCGGCGGGCTTCGTGACCACGTAGATCGTGAGCCCTTCGCCGGCGGCGGCGATCGAGACGATCTCCTCCTGGTTTGACTGCCCCGGATGCCTGGACGTCGACACCCAGGAGGCGGCGTCGAGTTTGGCGGCGAGCATGAAGGTGCAGACCAGAATGATTCGGGGCAGGTATCGCATGCGGACACCTTAACCTCCCGGCCTCACTTTACAACGCCCTCATGCCGCCCGCCCCCTTCCGGCGACCTGGGCGCCCGTGCCCACGTGTCACCGTGCCCCCTTGCCCCCTCGGGGCGTTCTTTTACTGGCGGAGGGGAAGGGATTCGAACCCCCGGTGCCTTGCGGCACACCTGATTTCGAATCAGGCGCAATCGACCACTCTGCCACCCCTCCAGTCCAGGACAGATGAGCAAAGCCGTAGGACGGGACCGGGCAAGCGGAAAGGGCTGGGCGGCGGGCCCTTGCGGGCCCGCGCCGGGCTCACTTCGCGTAGACTTTGTCGGACGCGTTGCCTCCGCTCACCAGGTAGGCGAGCAGGTCGGCGACCTCCTTCGCGTTGAGCGAATTGATCAGGCCCGCGGGCATCGGGCTCTCGGTCGCGCGGTCGATGGAGAGGATGTCGGAGCGGTTGATCGAGATCTGCACGGACGGATCGAAGGCGTTCACGGCGAGCTGCAGCTTGTCGCCCTCCTCGTTCAGGATGCGGCCGATGGTCCTGCCGCCGTCCACGCGGCCGATGGACGCGTTCGCATACTGGTCGGAGACCACCGCGTTCGGGTGCACGACGCTCATCAGGATGTCGGCCGGCGCGGTGCGGGCTCCGACGCCCGAGAGGTCGGGGCCCTGGGCGCCGATGGCGGCGCCCATGCGGTGGCACTGCGAGCAGAGCGCGGCCGCGAACATCTTGCGTCCGTTCTCGAGGTCGAGGGACTTCTCCGCGCGCGCCTTGTCGAAGGCGGCGAGCGCGTCGGCCTGCGTCCAGATGCGACCCGGGCCTTCGGCGGTCGGGATCGGCGCGGCGGCCTTGCGCGGCGTGGCGGGCGCGATCTCCTCGAGTGCGGCGCGTTCGGATTCCGGAGCCGCGGCGAGCGCCTCCTTGCGGATGTTGCGCACGAAGCCCTTGAGCGAGTGGCCGCCTTCGGACTGTCCGAGCACGTCGAGGAAGCTGAAGAACTCCTTGCGCAGCTCGGGCGTCCAGCCGGCGGTGGCGCGGCAGAGGTAGACCGCCAGGCCGATGCGGGTCGAGGAGGGCGTGACGGTCATGGCGGCGGCGGCGGCCTTGGCGTAGCCCGGATGACGGGCGAGGACTTCCGGGTCGGCGACGACGGCGGGGCCCGGCTGCGCGAGCTTCATGGCCTTGAGCACGGCGGCGGGCGCCGTCGGCGCCTCGAGGAAGATGGACACCAGCGCCAGCTGACGGTCGAGCGCGGCGTCGCCCGAGGGCAGGCGTGAGGCGAACTCCTTGCCGAGCCGCGACGCGGTGGCGGCGTCGGGCTGGCCGTGACGTGAGAAGGCGATCTGGAAGACGCGCAGGCGGTCCTGCTGGTGGCGGAGCTGCTTGGACTTGGCGGCGGATTCCGCGGCGGCGACGACCGCGGGCAGGTCGGTCTTTGCTCCGGCGCGGGCGAGGGCCGTCGCGGCGTTGAGCGCGAGGTCGAGGTTTGCGTCGGCCTTGACGCGGGCGCGCCAGGATTCGACCGGCTGGTGCTCGACCAGCGTGCGGGCGGCGAAGCGCACCCAGCGGTCGGGATGTCCCATCAGCGGCCAGGCCTTGTCGAGCGCTGCGGCCGAGGGGGACTTCTCCAGCAGCGCCTCGAGCTCACGGCGCAGCTTCTGTTCGGGCGTGGCCTCGAACCATCCCGCGGGGGCGGTGGATTCGCCGCCGGCGTAGCGGATGCGGTAGAGCGCGGACTGTCCGCCGCGTCCGCCGATCGTCACGTACATGTGTCCGTCCTGCGGGCGCACGACCGCGTCCGTCGCCGAGAACGGGCGTCCCGCGGCGAAGACTTCCTTGCGGGCCTTCCATCCTCCGCCGGAGGGCTCGAGGTGGATGGCGTAGAGCGTGGCATAGGTCCAGTCGCAGGCGTAGAACGCGCGCTGGTAGGCCGCGGGGAACTTTGCGCCCGTGCCCATCGTGGTGCCCGTCGGGCTGCCCGGACCGACGTCGACCAGCTGGGGCTGGCTGTCGACCGAGGCGAACGCGTTGTTGCCGGAGCCGGAGCGCCAGCCGAGCTCGCCGCCCGGGGTGCAGAGGTAGATGCGCGTCGGGCGGTACCAGGGGGCGCCCATGTCCCATTCCATGTCGGAGTCGTAGGAGAAGATGTCGCCGTCGGGCGCGATGGCGCAGTCGTAGGCGTTGCGGAAACCCACCGTGCGGCGCACCCAGTCCTTGCCGTCCTTGTCCATGCGGGCGATCCAGCCGCCGACGGCCTTGATGCCGGAGGCGTGGCCGTTGGGGTCCTCGAACTTCTTCAGCAGGTCGTCCTCGTCCCAGCGGCGCGTCGGCGCGCCGGCCAGCTCGTCGTCGGGCAGCTTCGTGTGGTTGCCGCCGACCACGAGGATCGAGCCGTCGGGCGCGAGCACCAGCTGGTGCGGCCCGTGTTCGCCCGAGCCCTTGAGCGGACGGATCAGCTCCTGTTCGGACCAGGAGAAGTCGCCCTTCGGGTCGCGCAGGCGCCAGACGTCGCCCTTGCCCTTTTCGCTCGTGCAGGCGTAGAGCGCGCCGTGGGCGAACAGCAGCCCGTGGCAGCCGAAGAACTTCGTCTCCACCTTGGCGACCGCCGGACGCGAGGGGTCGGCCATCGAGACGCGCCAGAGCACGCCGCCCTGGTCGCCGGCGTAGAGGTCGCCGTTGGGCGCGACCGCGAGCGAGACCCAGGTGCCCTGTTCGGCCTTGGGGACCACGTGCACCAGGTCGGCCGCGAAGCCGGGGCGCAGAATGAGCTCTTCCGGCTGGGCGACCGTGGTGGCGGGCGCGCGCTTGCCGTTGTTGCCGGCGGTCTTGCCGCCGCCGAAGACATTGCCCCAGGGGGCGCCGCCCATCGCCTTCAGCACCGTGGCCGACTCCCACTTGGCGTCGTCGAAGCCGTCGGACTCCCAGCCCTTGCCGGGATTCTTCTCCGTGACCTTCGTGCCGGAGCCGGATTCGGACAGCACCGTCTTGCCGGCCGAAACGCGGAACGAGAGCGCGGCGACGCCGCCGTCGTTGCGCGCGAGCACCGCGACGACGTTGCGGCCCTTGCGCAGCTCCTTGGTCACGTCGGCGCCGAAGGCCTGGGCCCAGTCATCGGAACCTCCGAGCAGCTTCCCGTTCACCCACACCTCGCAGTGGTTGTCGGCGGCGGCGAGCAGCTCGACCTTGGCCGGCACCTCCGCAAGGTCGAAGGAGGCGCGCGCCCAGACCTGCTGTTTTGCGACGTTGTTACGCTGCGTCCAGACCCACTGCGTCTCGGCGCAGACGAGCGGGGCGACCAGGAAGGCGAGGAGAAGGCGGAGGGGCAT
>JBJTIX010000238.1:0-3685 GCA_046095205.1 Opitutia bacterium | reverse complement strand
ATGCTCCGGGCTCGTCTCCGCCGAGGCCTTCGAGGAGCTCGTAGCCAAGGCCGCCCACCGCTACCAGAAGCGCCTCCAGATCTTCGATCGCACCGGCCCCGGCGGCGACCATCCCAACGCCTCCAACCACCCCGAGGGACGCTACCTCAAGGCGCTCTGGACGAGGGTGAATTAATCCTGGTTGTTAAGTCCCACGCCCAGGAAATCTGGCTTAAAAGCTCGATTTAGGGCTTTCCCACTTGCCGACTTCCGGGGCTTTGCCTTCTTCAGAGGCATCTTTCCCGCCGCATGGTCACCGACAACAAGCCCGCCCTGGTAGCCATCAACGTGGACGGGGTGGAGCATCTGGTGCCGGCGGGCGCCAACCTGGTCGACGTGCTCGGCCGGATCGGCCGCGAAGTCCCCCACTATTGCTACCACCCGAAGCTGCCGGTGGCGGGCAACTGCCGCATGTGCCTGGTGGAGCTCGGCTCACCGATGCGCGACCGCGCCACGAACGAGGTGATCATGGAGAACGGCCGGCCGAAGATCGGCTGGCAGCCCAAGCCCGCCATCGCCTGCGCGACCACGGTCTCGCCCGGCCTGCACGTGAAGCTCGACTCGCCGGTGGTGAAGTCCTGCCGCGAGGGGGTGACGGAGATGCTCCTCGTCAACCATCCGCTCGACTGCCCGATCTGCGACCAGGCGGGCGAGTGCAAGCTGCAGGAATACTCGGCCGAATACGGCCGCGGCGCCTCGCGCTACGACCACGAGAAGAACGCCAAGCCGAAGCGCACGCGCCTCGGGCCGCGCGTCACGCTCGACGACGAGCGCTGCATCCTCTGCTCGCGCTGCGTGCGCTTCACGTCGGAAATCGCCAAGGACCCCGTGCTGGGCTTCGTCAACCGCGGCTCGTTCAACACGCTCACCTGCTTCCCCGGACGCGAGCTCGACCACAACTACTCGCTCAACACGGTCGACATCTGCCCGGTGGGCGCGCTGACGAGCACGGACTTCCGCTTCAAGATGCGGGTCTGGTTCCTCAAGCAGACGCCGAGCGTCGACACGGAGTCGTCGGCCGGCGCCAACACGACCGTCTGGTCCCGCGAAGGGGTCATCCACCGCGTCACGCCGCGCCGCAACGACGCGGTGAACGACACCTGGATGGCCGACTCCGGCCGCGAGCTCTACAAGCAGGTCACGGCCGAGAACCGCCTGCGGCACGCGACCGTGCGGGGCGTCCGCGCCTCGGCCGAGGAGGCCCTCGCCGCCGCCGCCGCCGCCCTCGCCGCCGGACCGCTCGCCATCGTCGGCTCCGGACGCCTCTCGGTCGAGGAGCAGCGCCTGCTCGCCCGCCTGGCCTCCGCGCGCGGCGCGACCGCCTACGTACCCGCCCACGTCGGCCAGGGCGACGGGCTCCTCGTCTCCGAGGACCGTACGCCCAACTTCCGCGGCGCGCTCGTCACCGGACTCACCGCCCGCGAGGCCGACGCCGACCTGCGCGCGCTCGCCGCCGACATCGAGTCGGGCAAGGTCCGCGCGCTGCTCGTCTGCCGCGAGGACGTGACCGCGCTCGGCCTCCCCGTCGCGCTGCTCGCCAAGGTGCGCACGGTCGTCATCGGCACGCACGCTGACGCCACGACCGCGGCAGCCGAGGTCGTCATCCCCGGACTGACCGTCTTCGAGAAGAACGGTACGTTCATCAACTGCCAGTTCCGCCTGCAGGCCTTCGCGCAGGCCGTGCCCGGTCCGGCCGGCGTCATGCCGGACGCGCTCACGCTCGCCGCCCTCGCCGGCGCCGACGCCGCCCAGGTCTGGAAGGACCTCGCCGCCCTGCCCCAGCTGGCCGGGCTCGACGGCGCCAAGCTCCCCGCCGACGGCGTCGCGCTCGACGGCTCCGCCTGGTCGGGCCTCCGCTTCCCCGAAGGACGTCTCCTCAAGCACGCGCCCAAGGCCTGAGACCCATGGAATCCTTCCTCCTCGACCTGCTCGCCTCGCCCGCCTGGCCCTTCGCGGCCGCGCGCGGCGTCATCGTCATCGGCGTGCTCATGACCATCGCGGGCTACTCCGTGCTCCTCGAGCGCAAGGCCTCCGCGTGGATCCAGGGACGCATCGGGCCCAACCGCACCAGCCACCCGCTCATCGCCTGGATACCGCTGCTCGGCACCTTCCTGATGAAGGGCGGCTTCATCCAGCCCGCCGCCGACGGCCTGAAGTTCCTGTTCAAGGAGGACCCGCTGCCCGGCCACGTCCGCAAGGGCTACTACGTGCTCGCCCCGATCGTCGCGCTCGCGCCAGCCCTCGCGACCGTCGTGATGCTGCCCTTCGGCCGCCTGCCCGACGGCAACGTCATCGCCCTCTGCCCCGGGGCGGACGTCGGCGTCCTGTTCATGTTCGCGGTGAGCTCGCTCGGCGTCTACGGCATCGCGCTGGCCGGCTGGTCGGCGAACTCCAAGTACCCGTTCCTCGGCGCCGTCCGCGGCTCGGCCCAGCTCATCTCCTACGAGCTCGCGATGGGCCTCTCGGTCCTGACCGTGTTCCTCGCCACCGCCGCGCCCGGCGTCGACAGCCCCCTGAGCCTCGTCGCCATCGTCGATTCGCAGCGGGGCGCGTGGAACGTCCTCGGCCACCCGCTCGCCGCGCTGATCTTCCTGATCTGCGTCTTCGCCGAGACCAACCGCCATCCGTTCGACATGCCGGAGTCGGAGACCGACCTCGTCGGCGGCTTCCACACCGAATACGGGTCGTTCAAGTTCGGCCTCTTCTTCGTCGCCGAATACGGGCACATGGTCATCGGCTCCTCGCTCTTCATCCTGATGTTACTCGGCGGCTGGCACGTGCTGCCCTGGCTGCCGACCGTGGGCTCGGGCGTCGTCGCCACCCTGGCCGGGCTCGCGGCCTTCTTCCTCAAGCTGGCCTTCTTCCTCTTCTTCTTCGTCTGGGTCCGCTGGACCGTGCCGCGCTTCCGCTACGACCAGGTCATGCGGATCGGCTGGCGCGTGCTGCTCCCGGCCGCCATCGTCAACCTCCTCGCGTACTTCGCCTGGTACGCCTACCACGGATAAACCCACGCCCATGGCCGTCAAAGTCGTCGAACGCCGCCCGCTCACCCTCGCCGAGCGCACCTACCTGCCGCAGATCCTCGCCGGCCTGCGCGTGACCTGGGAGAACATGGTCCGCCCGCCCGTGACGCTGCAGTATCCCGACGAACGACCCGCCATCCCGCAGGGTTACCGCGGAGTCCCCACGCTGGTGCGCGACCCCGAGGGCCGCGAGAAGTGCGTGTCCTGCCAGCTCTGCGAGTTCGTCTGCCCGCCCAAGGCCATCCGCATCACGCCCGGCGAGATTCCGGCGGACGCCCCGACGGCCCACGTCGAGAAGGCCCCGAAGGAGTTCGAGATCAACATGCTCCGCTGCATCTACTGCGGGCTGTGCCAGGAGGTCTGCCCCGAGGAGGCCATCTGGCTCCAGACGCAGTATTCGATGACCGGCCTCTCCCGCGAGGAGATGGTCAACGACAAGGCCCGCCTCTACGAGCTCGGGGGCGCGCTGCCCGACGCCCACCGCAAGTGGGACGTGAAGAAGGCCGAGGCCGAGCGCCAGGCCGACGGCGCACACTGAGGCGGCGCCATTTCCGCACAGAAGCACTTCCCTCTTCCAAGCGGACCTTCCCGGGCCTACAACGCCGGACGGCCGCGCGCGGCCC
>JBJTIX010000237.1:0-4332 GCA_046095205.1 Opitutia bacterium | reverse complement strand
GGTCATCCACGGTCTCGAGCGCGACCTCGCCGAAGCCACGCTCACCGAGATCGGCGCCGCCAACGGCGTCGTCCACATCGAAGATCTGACCTCCTTCGGCTGCCCCCAACGTCTGGTCGACCTCGCGGTGAAGACGTTCGGCAAGCTCGACGGGGTGGTGAACAACGCCGCCATCGTGGCGACGGGAAACATCCAGGACACCGATGCGGCTTATTTCCTGAAAATGCTCGAGGTGAACGCGATCGTGCCGTTCTTGCTCATCCAGGCCGCCTTGCCCCACCTGTCCAAGACCCGAGGCGCCGTCCTCAACATCGGAAGCGTCAACGCCTACTCGGGCGAACCGAACCTCCTCCCATACAGCGTTTCCAAGGGCGCCCTCATGACCCTCACGCGTAACCTCGGCGACACCCTGCATCGCACGCATGGCGTGCGCGTGAACCAGATCAACCCCGGCTGGGTGCTCACCGAAAACGAGTCGAAGCGAAAGAAGTCCCACGGCCTCAAGGACGACTGGTATGCCGACCTCCCGAAAGTCTACGCGCCTTCGGGCCGCCTCCTCTCCCCGGATGAGATCGCCGCCTCGGCCGCGCTGTGGCTGTCGGACGAACTCGGACCGGTCAGCGGTTCGGTGGTGGACCTCGAGCAGCACCCCTTCATCGGGCGCAACCCGCCGAAGGACCCCGACCACCTTACGGGACAGAAGGCCTGACCATGCCGAAGATCGCCGCATTTCCCAAGGCGTACATGCAGGCGTTGTGCAAGGACGGCACGATGAAGCTCTCCGAGTGGTTTTCTCTCGCCGCTACGCTCGACGTCCAGGGCCTGGAATTCTACGCCGGCTTCCTCGAGATGGGCGACGCGTCGAACTGGCCGGTCTTCCGCCGCCAGGTCGCGGACCTGGGGATGTCCATCCCGATGCTGTGCTGCTCGCCGGACTTCACGCACCCGGACAAGGCCTTCCGCGATGCCGAGATCGCCAAGCAGAAGCGCTGGATCGACATGACCCATGCGCTGGGCGGCTCCTACTGCCGCGTGCTCAGCGGCCAGCGTCGCCCCCAGCTCTCCGACGCCGAGGGCGTGCGTCTGGCGGCCGATAGCATCAGCGCCTGCATCCCGTATGCCAAGGAACGCGGCGTGACGCTCATCCTCGAGAACCATTACAAGGACGACTTCTGGCTGTATCCCGAGTTCGCCCAGAAGATGGACGTCTTCTGCGCCTTGGTGGACGCCCTGCCCTCCGACGGCTTTGGCGTGAACTACGACCCCAGCAACGCCTACATCGCCGGCGACGACCCCATCGCCCTGCTCAAGCGGGTCTCGAACCGCGTCGTCACCATGCACGCGTCGGACCGCTACCTCATCGAAGGCACGCTCGAAGACCTCCGGAAGGAAGAAGGCGGCGCCGCCGGCTACGCGAAGCGCCTCCGCCACGGCGAGATCGGCAAGGGACTCAACGACTACGACGCCATCTTCACCGAGCTCAAGCGCGTCGGCTTCGACGGCTGGATCAGCATCGAGGACGGCGTGGACGGCATCGACCAGCTCCGCCGCAGCGCCGACTTCCTCAAGCGCAAGACCGCCCAACACTGGGGCTGAAACCCATGCGTCACTTTGCGCCGATAGGAGCCGTTATCGCATTGTCGCTAAGCGGCTGCGTCGGAGTCTCCGTTGACGTCGTCACCCTGCGCCAAGCATTCGAGTCGGCCAAGCCGGGGGATACGCTCGTCATCCCGCCGGGGGAATACGACGTGGACGGGGCCGCGCCGATCCCGCTGAAGTCCGACCTGACGGTCATCGCCTACGGCGCGACCTTCCGACTGCCGGAGAGGATGGGCGACAAGGCCCGGGCGGTGATCTTCCAAGGAGAGAACATCCGTAACCTCACCTGGAAGGGCGGCCGTTTCGTCGGTCATGTCTTCGACCCCTCACGCGCCGACAACACCTGGGAGCCCAACGTCAACACCCGCGGCATCCTCATCAGGACCACCGCCGATGGCCGTACGGAGAATCTCCGCTTCGACGGCGTCGAGTCGGACGACCTCGCCGGCGCGGCCATCACGGTCCTCGGGGCCGAGCTGAAAGCCAATGAGCGGGGCGTCCTGACCTACGCCAAGGGCATCCGCGTCACGGACTGTCGGCTGGAACGGACAGGCAAGTTCATGTGGGATTATGGCTATCTCTGGCAGATCATGGTCTGGCCGGAAGAATACGGCCCGACCGAGCATGCCCATGCGGCGAAGTATTTCCGACATGACCTCGTGCGGGAAGGCGTCCGCATGGAGGCTGGCGACAACCGCGTGTTCTTCGCCAACACGAAGCCCCTGCAGGTCTCGAAGGTCAGGGAAGGACTCGAAGCCGAACGCGGCTACGACTCCCTCTGCTTCTTCGGCGACACCCTGCCCGCCAATCTTGTCCGCGGCCGGCAGTATTTCGTCGTCGAGAGCGCTCCGAACTACGTCCGGATCGCTGATAAGCCCTTGGGCGCTCCAATCCGCTTCCAGACCTCCGCCGGGCCGAACACCAAGCTCATCACCCCGCTCTTCTCCGCCCATCTGGCGCTCTACTCGCCGAACGGCGCTGGCCCGGGCAAGGGCGCCCTTGACCTCGTCGGCTGCGAGGACGTCGAGGTGCGGGGCAACACACTGAGCGCCCTCGGCGACACGATGCACATCCAGAAGAGCCGCCGGATCGTCTTCGACCGCAACCGCATCACCGGCTCCCGCATGGGCGCCTTCTTCCTCGCGGAGTTCTGCCAAGACGCGCTGATCACCGACAACTTCGTCGACGGCACCAACGGCTCCCGAGTGGTGAGCATCGAGAAGTCCTGCGCGGACGTCACCGTCCGCGGCAACACCTTCCGGAACGGCGGCCGAGGCTCGTGGATCAACCAGCCCCGCAACCTGACGATGACGGACAACGTCTTCGAGCGGAACACGACCAAGTGCGAGGCGGACCCCCGGCGCGGACGACGTAGCTTCGTGACAGGAGACTACGAGGAATACGCCGAGATGTATTTCACGACCTACGAGGTCGGCGGCACCTACGGCAACGTGACCCTGAGGAACAATCGATTCATCAGCGGCCCGAACGCCAAGCACGCCATGACCTTCATGCCGGGCGGCTCGCAGATCGTCATCCAAGGTAACCGCTTCGAAGGTCCGGTCCGGGACATCCCCGCCGCCAAGGGGTGCTCCGACGTCGACATATCGGGCAACAGCGGGCTGACTCCCTGACATGAACCCCGAAATCGTCCGACCGAACGTCGTGGGCCTCGGGGAGGCCCTCTGGGACGTCTTTCCGGTCGCGGCGCACGTCGGCGGGGCTCCCGCGAACTTCGCCTGCCACGCCGCCGGGGTGGGGGCGGAGGCGTGGATGGTGAGCGCGGTCGGCCGCGACAGGCTCGGCGACGAGGCGGTCGCCTCACTCTCGAACAAGGGCGTGCACACGCTGATGGTCCAACGCGACGAGCGCCCGACGGGCACGGTGACGGTGAAGCTCGATGCGGTCGGCAAGGCCGACTATGTCTTCGCCTCCGATCCGGCCTGGGATCACATCGCGTGGAACGAGTCGCTGACCTTGCTGGCCGGCAAGTGCAAGGCCGTCTGCTTCGGCTCCCTCGCCCAACGGGCGCCGGAGAGCAGGACAAGCATCCGAAGGTTCCTGCATTCGTGCTCGCCGGACTGCCTGCGGGTCTTTGACGTGAACCTGCGACAGGACTTCTTCTCCCGTGAGGTCATCGAGGCCTCCCTCGGCCTCACCGAGGTCTTCAAGCTCAACGACGACGAGGTCAAGGTCGTGGCCGGACTGATCGGCCTGCCCGCGGACGAAGAGGCGTTCGTCGCCCAGGTCGCCGCCCGACATGACCTGAGCACCGTGGCCCTGACCCGTGGCGCCCGAGGCTCCCTCATCTGGCACAAAGGGCGATTTGACGAACGCGATGCTCCGGAGGTGGAGGTGGTCGACACCGTCGGCGCCGGCGACGCATTCACCGCCGCCTTGATGACCGGGCTGTTGAGAGAGGACGACCTCGCTCAGGTCCACCGGCACGCTTCCGCCGTGGCCGCCTACGTCTGCACCCAGCCCGGCGCCACACCCGAGCTGCCGCAAGAGCTGAGAAGGTAGGGACGCGGTGCGTCTCCCCTTGTCACCGTGTCACCTTGCCCACGTGCCCCCTGGCGAAGCCCATGGCTTCTCCCTCACCAGACGTAATTCACACGGAAGGTGATGACCTTCTCCTCGTCGGGCTTGAGGGGCACGCGGAACTCGGCGCGGTGTGAGTCGAGCTTGGTGTAAGGCAGGGCGTTCTCCGAGATGGTCCAGTCGGACCAGTGC
>JBJTIX010000236.1:0-1791 GCA_046095205.1 Opitutia bacterium | reverse complement strand
GCGAGGAGGGAGGCGGCGGAGAGCAGGGCGACGAGGACGGTGCGCATGGGGGGTGTTTTCATATTCTGACCCGCCCGCCCTCTGCTTCAATCTCCTTTGCTCGGGGCGAGGGTCACGCCGTTCAGGGGATGCTGGTCCAGGAGGGTGGGGTTCCACCCCCTCACGTGGGGGCTGATGAGGACCTTGTTGCGCCCGAAGGCCACGGGGATGACCGGGGCTTCGGCGACGAGCAGGCGCTCGGCCTCCTGGAAGTGCGCGAACCGTCTCACGGGGTCGGTCTCGCGCGCGGCGAGCCCCAGCAGGCGGTCGTATTCCGGGTGGCTCCAGCGGGACTGGTTCAGTCCGTTGCCGGTCTGGAGCATCTCGAGGAAGGTGTTGGGGTCGTTGTAGTCGCCCACCCAGGCTCCGCGGCCGATCTGGTAGTCGCCCCGGTGCATCGCCGAGAGGTAGACCTTCCACTCGAGGTTGCGCAGCTCGACCCGGATGCCGAGTCCGTTGCGCCACATCTCCTGGTAGGCCTGGGCCGCCATCTGTGACCCCTCCGAGGTGTTGTAGAGGTAGTCGAGCTGCGGGAAGCCGTGGCCCTCAGGATAGCCGGCCTCGGCGAGCAGGCGCCGCGCCTCCGCGAGGTCGGGCCGCCAGCGCGCCTCGGCCCTGAAGCCGCCCGTGCCCGGCGGCGTGAAGTGCAGCGCCGGCGTCTCGCCCGCGCGCAGGACCTTCTCCACGATCTGCTGGCGGTCGATCGCCAGTCCCAGCGCGCGCCGGACGCGGGAGTCCGAGAGGGCCTTGCGCACGGCGGGGTCGCCGCCCCTGTAATCGCAGTTCACCCAGATGAAGCCGGTGGCCAGGAAGGGGTCGAGGCGCAGTTCGGGCGCCTTCTCGGCGCGCAGGCGTCCGACCTTGTAGGGCGGCACGGCGCCGGTGATGTGCAGTTCGCCTCCGCGGAAGGCGCGCTCCTCCGCGAACAGGTCGGGGATGGCCCGGAACTCGACGCCGTTGAGCGCGACCTTGCCGCTGTTCCAGTAGCGCGGATTGCGCACGAGCCTCACGTGCCGGGCGACCTCCCAGGACTCGAGGCTGAAGGCGCCGTTGCCGACCAGCGCGCCCGGCCGGGTCCACGGGGTGTGCAGGGCGTCGATGGCGCCGTGGCGCAGGATGGTGGGCGGATGCACGGGCAGCCAGCTGTGGTGGCAGAGCAGGCCGAGGAAGTAGGGGACGGGATACTCGAGCTCGATGACCACCGTGGCCTCGTCGGGCGCCCGGAACCCGACCTGGGAGAAGTCCTTGAGCCTGCCCTCGTTGAAGTCCCTGGCCCCGCGGACGGGATGCAGCATCGACGCGTATTCCGCCCCGAAGGAGGGCAGCAGCATGCGGCGCCAGCTGAAGAGGAAGTCGGCCGAGGTCACGCGGTCGCCGTTGGACCAGCGGGCGTCCTTGCGCAGGTGGAAGGTCCAGACGCGGCCGTCGGGCGAGGAGGTCCACTTCTCGGCCACGCCGGGCACGGCGTTCAGGTCGACGGGGTCGTAGTTCACCAGGCCCTCGAAGAGGGCGTACATGATCCGGCTCTCGCTCAGGCCGGTCACCGACTGCGGGTCGAGTCCCGACGGTTCGGCCATGTTGTTGATGACCAGCACGCCCTCGCGGGCCTTGCGCTGGGCGGTCGTTTCGCCGTCGCCGCAGCCGGCCAGCAGGGCCGCAAGCAGCATCAGGGCGAATGCAGGGCGGGACCGCATGACGCCGAAGATAGGGCGGGAGGGGCCGAGGGCGCAAGGCGGCTCCGGCGGGCTGGCT
>JBJTIX010000235.1:0-3627 GCA_046095205.1 Opitutia bacterium | reverse complement strand
GTCTATGACGGGGGGATCTCCGCCCAGCTCACGCTCACGGGCGCGACTCTCGCCGGCATGCTCCCCGGCGACGACCTGAGCTTGTCCAACGCCCAAGGCAGCTTCACCGACAAGCACGTCGGTGTCGCCAAGGCCGTCCAGATCGGATCCCTCGCCCTCGGTGGCGCGGACGCCGTCAATTACGACCTGACGACGACCAGCTCGGCCACCACGGCCACGGTCACGCCCCGCATGCTGTCCGCGGTCGAAGGTCTGACCGTCGTCTCCCGCGCCTACGACGGCAGCGTCGCCGTCACGCTCGACGCCTCGGGTGCGAGCTTCGCCGGCATGGTCGGCGGGGACGCGCTGGCGCTGACGGCCTGGAATGCGTCCTATGCGGACGCCAACGCCGGCACCGGCAAGCCCGTCGCCGTCTCGAACCTTTCCTTCGGCGGGGCCGATGCCGGCAACTACCAGCTTGCCAGCACCACCACGACCTTGCTCGGGAACATCACCCGTCGTGCCATCACGTCCGTCGCCGGCCTTTCGGCCCAGGGCCGCGCCTACGACGGAACGACGATCGCCTCGCTCGTGACCAGCGCTCCGGCCTTCGCCGAATTGCTGCCCGGGGACGATCTGTCGATCGCCGCCTACCAGGCCGATTTCGATTCGAGGCACGTCGGTCCGCGCGCCGTCACGGTCGGCAGCATGACCTTGGGCGGCGCTTCGGCCGCGAACTACGAGCTGACTTCGGGAGCGACATTCGGGTCGCTTTCGGCGAACAACACTCCCGCCATGATCCACGGAGTCAACGGTCTCGAGGTAGCCGACAAGGTCTACGACGGCAGCACCCAGGCCGATGCCAGCGCTTCCTTCGCGTCCCTCGTCGGCAGGTTCGGCGCGGATCAGGTCACCTTGGCTCCCGGCCTCACGGCCGCCTTCGTCGACAAGAACGTCGGCACCGCGAAGAACGTGGTCATCGGCAACGTCGCCTTGGTCGGCGTCGACGCCGCCGATTACGTCCTCCAGCCCGGACTCTCCGTCACCGCCACGGCCTCCATCACTCCTCGTTCGCTCGTCGTGTCCGGCGTTACCGCCGCCTCCAAGACCTATGATGGAACCGCCGCCGTCGCGGTCTCGACCCTCGGCGTGGACTTCGTCCAGCTGGGGGCCGTGGCCGGTGACGACCTCCGTCTGACCGCCTCGGGCGCCTTCGCCGACAAGAACGTCCAGCTGGATATCGTGGGCAATCCCGTCGCCAAGCCCGTCACGTTGGCCATCTCGGTCATCGGCCAGGACGCCGCCAACTACAGCTTCACGTTTCAGCCTTCCGCGACCGCCGTGATCTCGCCGGCGAGCATCGCCGCCGTCGGCGGCCTTACGGCTGCGGACAAGGCCTATGACGGCAACACGACCGCCGTCATCGATGCCTCCGCGGCCGTCTTCCCCGGACGCTTCGGCTCCGACGACGTCTCGGTGCTCTCCGCCGTCGGCGCCTTCGCCGACAAGAACGTCGGCGTCGCAAAAGCGGTCACCATCAGTGACATCGTGCTCGGTGGTGCCGACGCGTCCAACTACGTGCTGGGCACCTCCGTCGCGAGCGCCTCGGCGACGATCAGCCAAGCATCGCTTGTCGTCCGTGGCGTCACCGGCGTGACCCGACCCTACGACGGCACCACCTCGCTGCCCGGTTCTTCCTCCTACGGCTCCGTCCAGGGGCTGGTGTCCGGCGATTCGGTCAACGTCGTCGGCGTGGCCGCCTTCGCCTCGCCCGACGCGGGTTCCGTGAGCGTCGTCCGTGGCAGCGTCGCCATCAGCGGCGCCGATGCCGCCAACTACCACATGGTCTGGCAAGATGGCGCCGGCGTCATCACCAAGCGCGCCTTGACCGTCACGGCCAACGACGACGCCTATTTCGTGACGCAGACGTTCGAGTCGAACTTCAACGGCGTCAGCTATGCCGGCTTCATTCCCGGTGAGTCCGCCGCTTCGCTCGGCGGCAGCCTGACCGTGACCAAGTCCTCTCCGGGATCCAATCTGCCCGGCAGTTACCAGCTGACTCCCGGAGGGCTCGCCTCGAACAACTACGATTTCACCTACGTCCCCGGCGGTCTCACGATCCTGCCGGCGAACCGTCTGCTGGTGAAGACGAGCAACGAGGTGGTCGAGTATGGTTCCGTCATCTCCCTTAATCCGACGGCGGTGCAGTACATGTCCCCGGCCGGCACGATCTACGACCTGAGCCGGAGCTCCTATAATTCGGGACAGTATTCCTACACTTACACCGACGGACTAGGCGGGCAGTTCACTTTCCGTATCGGCGCGAGCGGCCCCGTCAGTTCCACCGGCAACCTGGTCCCGGGCAATTACGACATCACGGCCACCAGCTTCGCTCAGGTAGGACGAAACCTCGCCGATTCTCCCGACGAACCGGTCATCTTCATCGGCAAACTGACGGTCACTCCGCGGGTCCTCTCCGCTTACGCCGAAGGCGTCGCCAAGGTCTACGATGGCCTGACGGCGATGCCGTCGGCCGTGCTCAAGCTCGACCGAGGCCTGTCCGGGGATTCCCTCGTCCTCGGCGGCAACGCCGCCTACGTCTCGCGTTCCGCCGGCACCGGCGTGGCGTATTCGCTGACCAACCTGGCGTTGTCCGGATCCGACGCCGGCTGTTACCTTCTCACGGCCTCTTCCTTGATCGCCCATGACGGCGTCATCGCGCCGCGTCCGCTCTCCCTGAGCGGCATCCAGGCGATCAGCAAGGCCTACGATGGCAATGCGTCCGCGGCGCTCGACCTGACGAACGTCGTGTTTTCCGGACAGGTCTTCGGCGACACGCTGAGCGTGACCGGCGCCACCGGATTGTTCGCCGACAAGAACGTCGGCAGCGGGAAGGGCGTGGCCATCAGCAGCCTCAGCCTGGCGGGAGCGGACGCCGGCATTGATACCTTCGCGCCCGGCAGCCAGGCCTCGACGGCCGACATCACCCAGCTGGCTTCCGTCCTGTGGGTCGGCGGCGCGACCGGAAATTGGTTCGATCCTGCGAATTGGGCCGGCGGCGCGGTCCCCGACCTCGCCAATGTCCGTGATGTAATCATCCCTGCGGGGTCCTCCGTCAGTTTCGGCTCCCCGGCCGTCGCTCCTGCGCAGTTCGGACCCGTGACCTTGGCTTCCTTGTCCGGCGGCGGGTCTCTGGCGCTCAACGCCGGCGATCTCGCCATCGGCACCGGTGGCCTTGCCCTCGGAGGGCTCGACGTCACCGGCGGCGACCTTGTCAGCCAAGGTCCGGCGACGATCGGCAGTTACCTGCAGAGCGGAGGCATCGTCAACATGATGACCGATCTCTCCGTGACCGCCAGTTTCAACAAGACCGGCGGCCAGCTGAACGTATTCGGAGACCTTTCCATCGTCTCTGCTCCTGGCGCGACCCTCGATGGCTTGATCTTCGTCCAAGGTAATCTTGACGTGATCAGCTCCAATGGTCCGCTCAGCCTCGGCTCTGTCACGGTGGGCGGCGACCTCGGCGTGACCACGAACGGCGGGGCGATCACGCAGACGGGCGTGCTGGACGTGACGGGCACGACGGGCCTGAACGCGGGCGGCGGCGACATCACGCTGTCGAACCCCGGCAACCTCTTCGGCGGCGCG
>JBJTIX010000234.1:0-11011 GCA_046095205.1 Opitutia bacterium | reverse complement strand
GCAGTAGCCCGCCTCGCTGGAGGCCCCGGTCGGCGACGACGAAGGGCTGACGCTCGGGCAGACGCTGGCCGACGACTCCGCGGAAACCCCGGCCGAGGCTTCCAGCAGGTCCTCGGAGGTCGAACGCGTCCGCCGCGCCATCGACGCCCTGCCCGAACGCGAGGCCTACGTGATCCGCATGCGCGAAGGCATCGGGGCGGAGGCGATGACGCTCGAGCAGATCGGACGCAGCCTCGGGGTGACCCGCGAACGCGCCCGGCAGCTGGAGCAGCGGGCCCGCCGCCGCCTGATCGAGCTGATGTCCTGACCGTCGGCGGCGCTTATCCGCCGGGGAGGCGGGCTTATGCCCGCCTGCCCGGCGGGTTGCGTCCTTGGCGGCCGCCCTCCCGTGTGCAAGATGGGGGCGTGCTCCACCCGGCCCTACGCCTGCTCCCCCTGGCCGCCGTCCTCGCGACGGCGGGCGTCAGGGCGCAGGACCACGACGAGTTCGAGGACCCGCCCATCAGCTACTCGGCCACCAAGCCCGACGACATGGTCACGAAGCTGAACGCGGAGTTCGCGGCCCAGGCCGAGGAGATCCGCGGCTGGCCGGCCCGTCGGCGCGTGCGCTGGGTGCTGGAGAAGCTGGAGGTGCCGGTCGAGTCCCAGCTCCTGGTGTTCAGCAAGACCAGCCTGCAGCGCAACCTCATCGGCCCGGAGAACCCGAGGGCGCTGTTCTTCTCGGACGAGGCCTACGTCGGCTGGGTGCCGGGCGGCGGCATCGAGATCACCGTCTTCGACCCAAAGCTCGGCGCGACCTTCTACCTGCTCGACGCCCAGGACTCGCCTCCGAAGCCGCTTTTCAACCGCAGCTCGGAATGCCTGCTCTGCCACAAGCGGCACGAACGCACGCCGGGACTCCGGACGCGCTCGGTCTATCCGGACAAGAGCGGCGAGCCGATGGTCGGCTCGGGGGGCTCGAACATCGAGCCGGCGACGCCCTACCGCGAACGCTGGGGCGGATGGTACGTGACCGGCACGCCCGGCGCGCTGCGGCACCGCGGCAACGTCATCGGCTCCCGCGCGGAGGACTTCGACGGCGAGCAGGGGCTCTCGAGCGCGCTGACGCCCGACCTGAAGGGCGTCGTCGAGACCCGGCGCTACCCGCTGGGCACCAGCGACGTCGTCGCGCTGCTGATGCACGACCACCAGGTCCACGTGCACAACGTGATCTCGACCGCCAACCAGCAGTCGCGCGTCGCCCTGCACCGCTGGCCGGCCATGCGGGCGGTGCTCGGGCTGCCGAAGGACGCGGCGCCGGCCGGCTCGTGCCTGGCCCAGCTCAGCAGCCAGGCCGAGCGGCTCATCGACGCCCTGCTCTGCCGCGAGGAGGCGCCCTTCCCCGAGGGCGGCATCCGGGGCGACGGGGTCTTCCAGTCCGCCTACGCCCGCACCCGCAAGGCCGACGCCAAGGGACGTTCGCTACGCGACCTCGACCTGAGCACGCGGCTCTTCGCCTACCGCTGCAGCCCGCTGATCTACTCCAAGTCGTTCGCCTGGCTCCCGAAGGAGGTCAGGGACCTCACCCTCTCGCGCCTGTCCGCCGGACTGCGGGCGACCCGGCCGCCGCCCGCCTTCGCCCACCTGCCGGCGGAGGAACGCCGCGCGATCCACGAGATCCTGACCGCGACGCTCGAAGGCCTGCCCGCCGACTGGGGCCGCTGAGGCGCGGCGAGCGTATCCATTTTTTAAAGAAGTTTTACTAACGCCGGGGCGGGCGGCGCTTGCGCCCGCCCGCGCACGGCGCATCCTCGGAGCCGATGGTTCAGCTGCCCCTACACCATCAGAACGGACTGCTTTTCCTCGAGCTGTCAGGGCAGCGCTGGCTGTTCGACACCGGCAGCGCGCTGAGCTTCGGCTCCGGCGCTCCGGCCGCCCTCGACGGCAAGCCGCTCGCGGTGCTGCCCATCCTCGCGCGGCCGGGCAAGCCGCTGCTCACGGGGCCCAAGTTCTCGCAGGGACTCGGCATGCCGTGCGCCGGGGTGCTCGGCATGGACGTCATCGGACAGGTCGACTGGATCCTCAACGCCGCCACGCGCCCGTGCAAGGCGGCGGGCGCCGCGATCCCGCTCTCGGACCGCTCGCTCGAGCTCCGGCAGGAGGGGCCGCTCCTCTCGGCGCCGACGCGCATCCGCGACCAGGAACGCCACCTGCTGCTCGGCAGCGGCCAGCAGCTCTCCTACTTCGAGGACGCCTCCATCGAGACCTTCGCGGGCGGCGGCAAGGCCCGCGACTACAGCCCCTCCTTCATCGGCGGCTGGTTCATGGCCGACACCTACCACGTGGGCATCGGCTTCGGCGCCGGCCATGCGGCGGAAATCCTGCGGTGCGGCCGCATGCCTCCGGCCCTGCGGAAGGACGCGGTACCGGCGGGCTGCGACGGGCTGCTCGGCGCCGAGTTCCTGGCGTCGCACTTCTTCGCGTTCGCCCCGCGCCGCCGCCGGCTGGCCTACCTGACCACCGGCGACTGACGCGGGCGCGGTTCAGCGGGCGAGCTCGGCCAGCTTCTCGCGGATGGAGTCGGCCCAGATCTGGTAGCCCTTGGCGCTGAGGTGCAGCAGGTCGGGCATGATCTCCTTGGCCAGGGTGCCGTCGGCGGCGAGGAAGCTGGGGCCGATGTCGAGGTAGTGAACCTTCTTGCCGTCGTGGAGCTTGGAGATGATGGCGTTGACGGCCTTGTTCTTGTCGCGGGCGGGGTTGTTCTGCTCGGCGGCGCCGCGGGGGAAGATGGCGAGGAGGAGCACCTTGGTGTCGGGGGAGCGCTTGTGGACGGCGGCGACGATGTTCCGGATGCCCGCCGCGATCTGCTCGGGGGTGTTTTCGGCGACACCGGCGTTGTTGGTGCCGATCATGAGGACGACGGCCTTGGGCTTGATGCCGTCGAACTCGCCGTTCTCGACGCGCCAGAGGACGTGCTGGGTGCGGTCGCCGCCGATGCCGAAGTTGGCGGCCTTGTAGCCGCCGAACTCCTTCTCGAAGAGCGCGGGCTGGCCCTTCCAGCCGGCGGTGATGGAGTCGCCGAGGAAGACGACCTGGGCCTCGCCCTTCTGGGCGGTCTGCACGAAGGAGGCATGGGAGGCCGCGAAGCCGGGGTTCACCTTGCCGTCGCCGCCGAACTTCTGCGCGGCCACGTCGGCGGGCTGCGCCGGCATCTTGACGGCCGGAGCCTTGTTGGAGGGAGCGGACTCCTTCTTCTTGGGGGCGTTCTGCGCGGAGCAGAGCGTGGCGAGGGCGAGCAGCAGCAGGGTGAGGTTTCTCATGGGGGTGGGGAAATCTCCTCCGTCCGGCGCCCGGCTGTCAACGGACGGAGGCGGCGCTTGCCCCGGAACGGCAGCGCACTTATTCACAGCACGATGCGCCCGCCCCTGAGATTCGTGACCAAGAAGGAAGCCCTGCTCGAGGAGTTCAAGGGCCGGACGAACTACTGGCTCTGCCGCCCCGGCGTGACCGAGGCGAAGGACCTGCAGGTGTGCGAGGCCACGCTGCCGCCGCACGAAGGGCACGGCTTCCACACGCACCCCGAGCTGGAGGAGGTCATCTACGTGCTCAGGGGCGAGGTCACGCAGTGGGTCGAAAAGGCCTCGCGCCGGCTCGGTCCGGGCGAGAGCGCCCACATCCCCGCGGGCAGGGTGCACGCGCCGTTCAACGAGTCGGACGCGGACGCGGTGATCCTCGCCATCCTTTCGCCGGGCGCGTGCGCCGGCCCCTTCGCCGTGGACGTGAGCACGCAGGAGCCGTGGAAGGGCCTCGGGCCGGGCGCGCGATGAAGGCCGACCGCGGCACGGTCACGCTGGCCGCGATCGTCGGCCTGATCCTCGCGGGCACGCTCGTCCCCTGGGCGGCCTGGGGCGAATCCTTCGACGCGGCGCTCACGCTCGAGGGGGCGACGGCCTGGATCATGCAGCAGGGCGACTGGGCCTGGGCGGCCGGCGTGGGCCTGCTGGTCTCCGACATCGCGCTGCCGGTGCCGGCCACGGTCGTGATGTCCGCGCTCGGCGTCGCCTACGGCGCCGTGATCGGCGGCGCGATCGCGTCGGCCGGCTCGGTGCTGGCGGGCGTCGTCGCCTACGCGGCGGCCCGCACGCTCGGCCGCCCCGCCGCCCGCTGGATCGCGGGCGAGGAGGGCCTGCGGCGCACGGAGGAGCTCTTCGCGGGCCGCGGCGCCTGGCTCGTGCTCGTCTCGCGCTGGATGCCCATCCTCCCCGAGGCCGTGGCCTGCATGGCTGGACTGGCGGGCATGCGCTTCTCCACGGTCCTCGCCGCGCTGACCGCGGGATGCGTGCCGGCGGGATTCGCCTTCGCGTGGGTCGGCGCGGTCGCGCGGCAGAGCGAAAGCCTGGCCATCGCGCTCAGCGTGGCGCTGCCGGCGGCCGCCTGGATCGCGGCGGCGCGGTTCAGGGCAGCTCGCGGATCCTGACGCCGCGGTACCAGACGCGCTTGGCCTCGTCCTGGAAGCCGACGTGCCCCTCCGCGGGCCGGTCCTTCATCGGCGAGCGGTCGAGGTCCAGCACGATGGTGCGGCGCCCGTTGAACGTCACCTCGAGCTGGCGCGACTTCAGGCTCAGCGTGTAGCGGTTCCATTCGCCGGCGGGACGGACGCGGTTCTCCGCGGGGCCCATCGCGCGGATGATGCCGCCGCAGTCGTGATGGCCGGGCCTGGCGAGACCGTGGGTGTCGAGGATCTGCAGCTCGACGCCGCGGGCGACGGGATCGAGCGGATCGGCGACGCAGAAGAAGACGCCGGAGTTGCCGGTCGGCTCGAACTTGAACTCGAGGTCCAGGACGAAGTCGCGGTACTTGCGCTCGGTGAAGTGGTACGCGTCGAAACGCTTCCAGCCGGTCTCGCCGGGACGCGGACGCAGGGTCACGGAGCCGTCGGCCTCGTAGCCCCAGTTGCCCTTGGTGCGCCATCCGGCCAGATCCCGGCCGTTGAACAGCGGGACGAAGCCGGGCGCGTCGGCCGCGGGATGGGCGGCGTCCACGGCGGGCTGGCTGACGGGGTAGGACTCGGGCGCGGCGAAGAGCGCCGCGGCGGCCAGCAGGGGGAGGAGCGTTCTCATGGGCGCGGATGCTGCGACGGAGCCCGGGACGGTGCGAGAAAACTTCTGCGTTCCCAGCGGTGTCGCGCCGGCACATGCTGGGGCATGCCCCTGCTCACGGCCCTGCTGATGACGCTCGCCGCCGCTCCGGCCGCGCAGCCGGAGCGGCGCCCCGACATCGTGGTGTTCCTGGCCGACGACCGCGGCCGGCTCGACTCCGCGCCCTACGGCGGCGACATCCGCACGCCCAGCCTGTCCGAGCTGGCGGCCGGCGGACTGACCTTCGAGCGCGCGTACGTCGCCTCGCCCAGCTGCGCGCCAAGCCGGGCCGCGCTGCTGACGGGGCTGATGCCGGCGCGCAACGGGGCGTCGTCGAACCACGCGAAGCCCCGCGCGGAGATACGCAAGTGGCCCGCCTACTTCCAGGCGCTGGGCTACGAGGTGGCCGCCTTCGGCAAGGTCTCGCACTACCGGCACACGGCGGACTACGGCTTCGACGTCCACGCGCACGACGGCTTCCACGATCCGGAGGGCGTGCCCGCCGCCGTGCGGTTCCTGCGCGCGCGGGGCAAGGAGGCCCGCCCGCTCTGCCTGATGGTCGGGAGCAACTGGCCGCACGTGCCCTGGCCCGCGGAGGACGGCACGCACCGGCCGGAGTCGGTCCGGCTCCCCGCGGGCAGCCTCGACACGCCGCAGACGCGCGTCTGGCGGGCCCGGTACGCCGACGCGGTGAGCCGCTGCGACGCGGAGCTCGGCACGATCATGCGGGCGGCCCGGGAGACGCTGCGGGCCGACACGGTCTTCGTGTTCACGAGCGACCACGGCGCGCAGTGGCCCTTCGGCAAATGGAACCTCTACGAGGCGGGCGTCGCCACGCCGCTCATCGTTCGCTGGCCGGGCGTGACGGCCGCCGGCACGCGCACCTCCGCGATGGTCGGCTGGACCGACCTCCTGCCGACGCTGATCGAGGCGGCGGGCGGCCGCGCGCCGGAGGGCTTCGACGGCCGCTCGTTCCTGCCCGAGCTGCGCGGTGAACCGCGGCACCGCTCGCTCGTCTTCACCACGCACTCCAACGACAACCGGATGAACGTCTATCCGGCGCGGGCGGTGCGGGACGGAAGATGGAAGTACGTCCGCAACCTCCATCCGGAATGGGCCTTCACGACGCACATCGACCTGCAGGAAAGCCGCGGGGACGGCCTGGGCCAGCGCGCGTTCTTCGCCGAGTGGGAGAGGCTCGCCCGCACCGACGCGACGGCCTCGGCGGTCGTCGCCCGCTACCATCGCCGGCCCGCGGAGGAGCTCTACGACCTGGAGAACGACCCGGCCGAGCAGAGGAACCTGGCCGGCGAGCCCGCCAGCGCGGAGAAGCTGGCCGAGCTGCGCCGGGCGCTCGACGGCTGGATGCGGGAGCAGGGCGATGACGGCGCGGTGCCCGTGGCGCCGCGGCTGCTGTCCGACCCGGACTCGTTCGGGCCCGGCGGAGCCGCGGCGGAGACGCAGGCGGCCCAGAAGCGGAAGAAGAAGTGAGGCGTCAGCGGACTCGCCTTCCCGGGGCGTCCTTCTATCAAGGAGGCATGCCCCGCCTCGGACTGCTCCTGTCCGCCCTCCTTATCGGATGCGCGACCGCCACCCTGCCCCATCCGGCCAATTTCGTGGCCGAAGCGGTGCCACCGGTGCCCGCCGCTCTCGCGGAGGAGATCGACCCGTACCTCAACCTGGGCGGATCGGGCTTCAAGGGCTGGGACTCGAAGGGCCGGGCCGCGATCGTGTCGACGAGGATCGGCAACGCCTCGCACCTTCACCGCATGACGGAGCCCCTGGCCCGACGGGCGCCGCTCACGCGCGGCGCGGAGCCGGTCCGCTACGGCTGGTTCCAGCCCGGCGGCACGAAGCTCGCCTACCTTGCGGACAAAGGCGGCGATGAGAACTACCAGCTGCTGGTGACGGACACCGCGGACGCCAAGGCGCGGCCGACGCTGCTCACCGACGGCAAGTCCCGCAACACCGAGCCGAGGTGGTCGCCCGACGGAGGCAGGATCGCCTGGTCCTCCAACCGTCGCAACGGCAAGGACAGCGACATCCTCGTGGCCGACCTCTCCGCGCCGGCCAAGGTGCGCGCGCTGGTCGTCGGATCCTCGCCGGGCTGGTCGGCGGCCGGCTGGTCGCCCGACGGGAAATGGCTGCTGGCCCGCCAGTCGGTCAGCATCGAGCGCACCCGCCTTCACAAGGCCGACCTTGCGACCGGCAAGCTGACCGAGGTCACGCCCACCGGCGAGGCGCGGCAGTTCAGCCAGGTCCGCCTCGCCGAGGACGGCAGGGCGGCCTACGCGCTCTCGACGCTGGGCGGCGACTTCCTCCGCCCCGTTCGGATCGACTTCGCCACGCGCACCGCAAGGGCCCTGGAGGGTTCGCCCGACTGGGACTGCGAGGAGCTCGAAATCTCCGACGACGGCCGCCGCCTGGGCGTCATCGTCAACGTCGACGGCCGCTCGGAGCTCCGCTGCTGGGAGCTCCCGTCCGGCAGGCCCGCGCCCGCGCCCACGCTGCGCCCCGGCGTCATCTCGGACCTCGCCTTCCGGCCCGGCAGCCACGAGGTCGGGTTCACGCTCAATTCGGAGGACTCGCCGAGCGATGCCTGGTCGGCCGACCTCGCCACCGGCGTCGTCACGCGGTGGACCGACCGCACCTCCAAGCCCAAGGTCGAGATCCGGGCGCCCGAGCCGCTGACCGTGCGCGTGCGCAGCTTCGACGGCGAGCAGGTGCCGTGCCTCGTGTACCTTCCCGACCCCGCGAAGTTCCCCGGCCGACGGCCGGCCCTCATGATCTACCACGGAGGACCCGAGGGACAGTCCCGGCCCGGATTCAGGGGAGGCATGCTCTACTACCTGGACCGCCTCGGCGTGGCGCTCGTCTACCCGAACGTGCGCGGCTCCTCCGGCTACGGCCGCCGCTACCTCAACCTCGACAACGGAGTCCGGCGCGGAGACGCGGTGAAGGACGCGGGCGCCATCCTGTCCTGGGCGGCCGGCCATCCCCGCCTCGACCCCGAAAGGATCGCCGCCTACGGCGGCAGCTACGGCGGATTCATGTGCCTCGCCAGCCTGGCCGCCTACCCCGAGCGCTTCCGCTGCGGCGTCGACGTCGTGGGCGTCACGAACATGGTGACCATGCTGGAGCAGACCTCCGACTACCGCCGGGCCGCCCGCCGGGCCGAATACGGCGACGAGCGCAAGCCCGACGTCCGGGCGGCCCTCGAGGCCGTGGCTCCGGCACGCAACGCCGGCCTCATCCGGGACCCCCTCCTGATCGTGCACGGCAAGAACGACCCGCGCGTCCCCGTCGCCGAGGCCGAGCGCATGCGCGACGCCCTGCGGTCCAACGGGGGCACGGTCTGGTATCTGGTCGCGGCGGACGAAGGGCACGGCTTCTCCAAGAAGCCCAACGCCGACCATCAGGCCCGTGTGACCGCCCTGTTCCTGAAGGAGCACCTGCTCGGTCCTTAATTGAGCGAAGATGGCGGAGGCCCCACGGGCTTTTTGCCTCGCCAGCGCAGCGACCGAGTCCCAATTTCCAGCCCGGACCGCACCCCCGGTCCGGCCCCTTTTGCACACTACCATGAAGATACCGAAGCCATTGGCCGCGGCGCTGTTCGCGTTCCCCTCCACCCTCCTCGCCGGCGAAGCCGACATCCGCATCCCCGACCTCGGGAAGGTCTCCTTCCTCGGCGGCTCCCTCAGCGGGCCCGACGTGCTCTGGGCCGGACTCGTCGTCTGCGCGCTCGGCGTCGCCTACGGCTGGTGGCAGTACGTGCAGACCCGCGCCCTGCCCGTCCACCGCAGCATGGCCGACGTCTCGCAGATCATCTGGGAGACCTGCAAGACCTACCTCGTGCAGCAGGGCAAGTTCCTCGCCGCGCTCTGGGTGCTCATCGCCGCGTGCATGGCCTACTACTTCGGCGGCCTCGAGCACAAGTCGGCCTTCCACGTGACCGTGATCCTCGCGGCCTCCGTGCTCGGCATCCTCGGCAGCTACGGCGTCGCCTGGTTCGGCATCCGCATCAACACCGTCGCCAACTCCCGCGCCGCCTTCTCCGCGCTCCGCGGCAACGCCCTCGCCACCCTGCTCATCCCGCTCCAGTCGGGCATGAGCGTCGGCCTGCTGCTCGTCGCCATCGAGCTGCTGTTCATGATCGCCATCCTGCTCTTCCTCCCGGCGGAGCTGGCCGGCCCCTGCTTCATCGGCTTCGCCATCGGCGAGTCCCTCGGCGCCTCGGCCCTGCGCATCTGCGGCGGCATCTTCACCAAGATCGCCGACATCGGCGCGGACCTGATGAAGATCGTCTTCAAGCTCCCCGAGGACGACCCCCGCAACCCCGGCGTCATCGCCGACTGCACCGGTGACAACGCCGGCGACTCCGTGGGCCCGACCGCCGACGGCTTCGAGACCTACGGCGTGACCGGCGTGGCCCTCATCGCCTTCCTGGCCCTCGCCCTCGCGGCCGACCCCGTCCTCTGCGCCACGCTCGTCATCTGGCTCTTCGCCATGCGCATCCTGATGGTGCTGACCTCCGTGGCCAGCTACTGGATCAACGGCGTCATCAGCCGCTCGGTCTGGGGCGGCGCGCGCGACTTCAACCTCGAGCAGCCCCTCACCAACCTCGTGTGGGTGACCTCCGTCGTCTCCATCGCCGTGACCTACGCCGCCAGCTGGGCGCTGCTCGCGACGCTGCCCTCGCGCCCCGACCTCTGGTGGGTGCTCTCGACCATCATCTCGCTCGGCACGCTCGCCGGCGCGCTGATCCCGGAATTCACCAAGGTCTTCACCTCGACCGAGAGCCGCCACGTGAAGGAGGTCGTGACCTCCTCCGACCAGGGCGGGGCGTCCCTCAACATCCTCTCCGGCATGGTGGCGGGCAACTACTCCGCCTTCTGGACCGGCCTCTGCATCCTCGGCCTGATGCTCGGCGCCTACCTGCTCTCGACGCACGCCGCGGTCGCCGCGCTGATGCCCGCGCAGTTCGCCTTCGCCGCGCCGATCTTCGCCTTCGGCCTCGTGGCCTTCGGCTTCCTCGGCATGGGCCCGGTCACCATCGCGGTCGACTCCTTCGGTCCGGTGACGGACAACGCCCAGTCGGTCTACGAGCTCTCGCAGATCGAGTCCCGCCCCGGCATCCGCGAGGAGATCGAGCGCGACTTCGGCTTCAAGCCCGACTTCGAGGGCGCCAAGCACCAGCTCGAGAAGGGCGACGGCGCGGGCAACACCTTCAAGGCGACCGCCAAGCCGGTGCTCATCGGCACCGCGGTGGTGGGCGCGACGACGATGGTCTTCGGCATCATCATGATGCTCCAGGAGCACTACCGCGCCGCCGGCCTCAACGTCCTCGAGAAGCTCTCCCTCGTGCACCCCGAGGCCCTGATGGGCCTGCTCATGGGCGGCGCGGTGATCTACTGGTTCACCGGCGCCTCCACCCAGGCGGTCGTGACCGGCGCCTACCGCGCGGTGGTCTACATCAAGGACAACATGAAGCTCGACGCCTCGACGGCGGCGACCGACGCCTCCAAGGAGGTCGTGCGCATCTGCACCCAGTACGCGCAGAAGGGGATGACGAACATCTTCATCGCCATCTTCTGCCTGGCGCTGTCCCTGGCGCTCTTCGACCCGTTCTTCTTCATCGGGTACCTGGTCGGCATGGCCTTCTTCGGCCTCTACCAGGCCATCTTCATGGCCAACGCCGGCGGCGCCTGGGACAACGCCAAGAAGATCGTCGAGGTCGACCTCAAGGCCAAGGGCACCCCGCTCCACGCCGCGACGGTGGTGGGCGACACGGTGGGCGACCCCTTCAAGGACACCTCCTCGGTCTCGCTCAATCCGGTCATCAAGTTCACCACGCTCTTCGGCCTGCTCGCCGTGGAGATCGCGGTCGGCATGCC
>JBJTIX010000233.1:0-11580 GCA_046095205.1 Opitutia bacterium | reverse complement strand
GGTGGTTGCGGTCGGCCAGGTACGACCTCCGGCGGTGGAGGTCGCGTCGGTAGAGGTCGGCGGAATCCATCGCCTCGGGACGCCCGAGGGACTTCTGGTTGTTGGGATTGATGACGCCGTCGTCGTGCGAGAAGAGCACCGTGCAGCGGAAGCCGTGACGCTCGGAGAGGATGCGCGCGAGCATCGGCATCGACTCCTCGGAGCGGTACTCCTCGTCGCCCGCGAGGAGCACGACGTGCTTGCCGGCGCCGGCGCCCTTGTCCGCGGCGAATTCGAGCCAGCCGGGGCCGGAGGTCATTTCGGCCGAGCCCAGCGGGGCCGAGCAGGCGAGGAAGGCGAGGGCGGGCAGCGCGAGCAGCAGGGAGCGTCGGTTCATGGGGAGGGGTGACGGCGAATCTGTCCCCTCACCCCGCCCTTTTCAAGCGCCCAGTCCGCCCCGCTCAGCGACCGCGGGAGAGAGGGTCGGGCCGCTCGACCAGACGCCGTCCGTCCGAATAGGTCGTGACGCGGTTGCCGAGCGCGTCGACGCGGGTCGTGGCGGTCGTGCCGTTGGTGAAGCGGGTGACGGTGTTGCCCAGGGCGTCGACCCGTGCGGTCGCGCCGAGTCCGTCGCTGTAGCGGACATGGGAGCCGCCGAGCGCGTCGGTGCGCACGGTGCCGGTGCGTCCGTCGCTGAACTGCAGGCGGGAGCCGCCGAGCGCGTCCGTGCGCTCGACGATGCGGCGTCCGTCCGAATAGGTGGTGACCTGGGCGCCCAGCGCGTCGACGCGCGTCGTGGCGGTGGCCGCCGGCGCCTTCACGAAGGCGGGCGGGGGCGCCGGGCGGGCCTTGGCCGGCTCCGTGGCGGCGAGCGCGAGGGCGATCAGCAGGGCGGACATGGGAGGCATTCTTCCCGCCCCGCGGACGCTTGCAAGCCGCCGCAAAGCAAGAGGGGCGGGACCGTGAAGTCCCGCCCCTCGGCGAAAAGACCGACCGCCGTCAGGCGATGATATTGTTGATGACGTTGCCGTAGTTGTCCGTGAGACGGAAGTCGCGGCCGTTGTAGCGGTAGGTGAGCTTCGTGTGGTCGAAGCCGAGCAGGCGCAGAATGGTCGCGTGGAGGTCGTGCACGTGGCAGCCGTCCGCGGCGACCTGGGCGCCGATCTCGTCGGTCTCGCCGTAGGCGGTGCCGCCCTTGATGCCGCCGCCGGCCATCCAGCAGCAGAAGGCCTTGGACCAGTGGTCGCGGCCGGAAGCCTGGTTGACGCGGCCCGCGGTGGAGGGGGTGCGTCCGAACTCTCCGCCCCAGAGGATCAGGGTCTGGTCGAGGAGGCCGCGCTGCTTGAGGTCCGCGATGAGAGCGGCCGCAGGCTGGTCGATGGCCCCGCCGGTGCGGGTGATCGAGGTGGAGAGGTTGGTGTGGTGGTCCCAGCCGCCGGCGTCGATCTGGACGAAGCGGACGCCGCGCTCGACGAGGCGGCGGGCGCAGAGGAGCTTGGCGCCGAGGTCGGACTTGCCGTACATCTCGCGGATGGACTCGGGCTCCTTCGTGATGTCGAAGGCGTCGGTCGCGGCGGTCTGCATGCGGAAGGCGAGCTCGAAGGACTCGATGCGGGCCTCAAGCTGCTCGTCGCGCTGGACGGTCTGCATGTGGCGGTCGTTCAGCTGGTGGACGAGGTCCAGCTGCTTGCGCTGGGCGTCCATCGAGGTGAACTCGCTCTGGAGGTTGGGGATCACCTTGCTGGGCTGGGCGCCCGCGCGGAAGGAGGTGTTGGCGCCCTGGTAGAGCGAGGGGAGGAACGCCGAGGTGCGCGCGTCGGCGTTGCCGCCGAGGCTCACGAAGCCGGGGAGGTCCTGGCTTTCGGTGCCCAGTCCGTAGAGGATCCAGGAGCCCATGGAGGGCTTGGGAAGGATCGCCGAGCCGGTGTGCATCAGCTTGGCGGCGGGACCGTGGGCGGGCAGCTCCTGGTACATGGAGCGGATCACGCACATGTTGTCGGCCTGCTCCTGCAGCTTCGGGAAGATCTCGGAGATCTCGAGGCCGGACTTGCCGCACTTCTTGAACTCGAAGGGCGTCGGGAAGAGGACGCCGCCCATGCCGGACGCGGACTGGTCGGCGAGCTCCTTCATCTTCGGCTTGTAGTCGAAGGTGTCGAGGTGGGAGGGGGCGCCGCCGGCGAAGATGTGGATGACGTGCTTGGCCTTCGAGGCGAGGGGCGCCTTGCGGGGCTTGAGGCTGGCGACCTCGGCGCGGGCGTCGGCGACCATGTAGTCAGCGACCATGGTGCCGAAGGCGAGCGTGCCCATGCTCAGACCGGTGCGGGCGAGGAACTCGCGACGGGAGGTCGGGGTGGGCAGGCTGTTGCTGCAGTTGGGAGTGCTCATTGGGGTGGCTTTAGTGGGTTATAAGTCTAATGGTTCGGGGGTTAGTTCAAGTAAACAAACTCGTTGGAGCAGACCATGGACTGGACCAGCATCTCCCAGGGGGAAATAGGCTGCTTTCGGGACACTTTTTCGCCCTTATTCTGGATAACACCCCCCTGGACGACCGTCTTGATGTTGGCCTCGGGGGAGCCCTTGGGGGCCTCGGCGACGGTCTTGGAGGCCTTGGAAACCTTGCCGGAACGGCCCGGACGCTCGGGTTCGGGGTCGTCGATGTACCCCACGATGCGGATGACGAACTCGCGGGCGATGCGCAGCTCGTCGGCGGTCGGGGTGCGCTGGTACATGATCTTGTAGAGCTGGACGATGCGCTCCGTGTCGCCGCCGGCCTTCACGATCTCGGGGCGGGCCGAGACGGAGCGCGCGACCTCGATCGAGAGCGGGTTGTTCATGAAGAACAGCGCCTGCTGCGGGACGATGGAGGAGAGCCGCTTGGAGTTGGGCATGCTCGGATCGGCGAAGTCGAACTGCGCCTGCATCTCGCTGAGGCGGTCGCGGTCGATGTAGCCGTAGACGCTGCGGCGGTAGCTGTAGGGCTCGTCGGTGATGTTGACCGGCTTGCCGCCCATCGTGCGGTCGAGCTTGCCGGTGAGGGCGAGCATGGAGTCGCGGATGGCCTCGAAGTCGAGGCGGCGGAGGTTGGCGTGCCAGAGGAGGCGGTTGCCGCCGTCGACCTTCATCGGGTCCACGGAGCCCTTCGCGACCACGAGAGGGTTGAGGGACGGATTGGCGGTCTGGCGGTAGGCGGCGGAGAGGAGGATCTTGCGGTGCAGCTTCTTGATCGACCAGCCGTTGTCCATGAACCAGGTCGCGAGCCAGTCGAGCAGCTCGGGGTGCGTGGGCTGGTCGGCCATGTTGCCGAAGTCATCCGCGGTGGTGACGATGCCGGTCCCGAAGTGGTGCATCCAGACGCGGTTCACGAGCACGCGCGAGGTGAGGGGGTTCGTGCGGCTCGCGATGGCGAGCGCGAGCTCGCGACGGCCGCTGCCCTCGTAGAAGGGCTCGCGCTCGGGTCCGGCAAGCACCTCGAGGAACTGGCGGGGCGCGACGGGGCCGCGCTTGTTGCGGTCGCCGCGGATGTAGCCGTAGCTGTCGCGCGGCTTCTCGGCGTCGGTGACGACCATCGCGCGGCCGGGACCTCCCGGGTGGGTGATGTCGAGCTGGCTGATGGCCTCGAACTTGAAGATGTTGGCGGGCTTAACGTTGTTGCGGAAGTTGATCTTGTCCTGCCAGGGCTCGCAGAACTGGCGCGTGGAGCAGGCGAGCGTCAGGGTCTGCGTGGTGGAGATCTCCTCGTAGTCGGGCAGCGCCCAGGGGAAGGCGGCGAGCTGGGCGAGGGCGGGATCGTCCTTGGCGCCGCGACGGCCGGGCTCGCCGCGGAGACGGATGTGGGCCTGGATGCGGTCGGCGTGGCGCTGGAAGACCTCCTGGTAGGCCTCGGCGACGTCGTCGATGGAGCGCGGGCGCAGGCCCTTGAGCGCGGCGGCGACGAGCGGGTTGACTTTCACGCGGTCGTTGGCGAGCGCCTCGGCGATCGCCTTGGGGGCGCGGGCGGGGAACTCGGAGGCGGGGATCTTCTTCAGGGCCGCGAGGGGTGCGGTGATCGGCGAGTCGGGGCGCACGGAGATGGAGCCCTCGACCTCGCGGATGATCTCGAACTTGTACTTCTGCGAGGCGTCGAAGGCCTCGGGGCTGCGGACGCCGTGGTAGGCGGCGAGCAGGCGGCCGGCGAAATCCTTGTGCAGGGTCTTCACCTGGCGGCCGATGTAGGTGTAGTAGCCGCGCGTGTTGGCGTCGACGAGGTCGGCGAGCTTCTTCTCGTAGTCGGCGCGGTCCGACGTGGCCGGCATCGCGCGTCCGGAGCTGATCGGGTCGCGGATGGTCGGGCCGTCGAGGGGCTCGAGCACGCTCGCGAAGACGCCGTGCAGGGAGTAGTAGTCCGAGGCGGGGATGGGGTCGAACTTGTGGTCGTGGCAGCGCGCGCAGGCCACGGTGAGCCCGAGGAAGCCCTTGGTGGTCGCGTCGATCCGCTCGTCGATCAGGTCGTCATTGTTCTGGAAGCGCTTGCCGACGGTGATGAAGCCGAGCGCGGCGAGGCGGGGGTCGTCGGCCTGGACGCCCGGAAGCTTGTCGGCCGCGAGCTGCTCGATGATGAACTGGTCGTAGGGCTTGTCGGTGTTGAAGGCGCCGATCACGTAGTCGCGGTAGGTCCAGGAGTGCTCGAAGCGCTCGATGACGCCGTTCTGGCGGAGGCCCTTGGAGTCGGAGTAGCGGGCGGTGTCCAGCCAGTGGCGGCCCCAGCGCTCGCCGTAGTGGGGCGAGGCGAGCAGACGGTCGACGGCGCGCTCGACGACGGCGGTGGCGGAGCGGGCGGGCTGTCCGTTGCGGAGGGCCATGTTGTCGCGGAGCACGGCAAGGTCGTACTCGCGCGCGAAGGCCTCGACTTCGGCGTTGCTCGGAGGCAGGCCGACGAGGTCGTACTGCAGTCGGCGGAGCAGCGCCTCGCCGTCGGCGGCGGGGCTGGGACGCAGGCCGGCCTGGTCGAGCCGGGCGAGGACGAAGGCGTCCACCTCGTTCTGGGCCCAGGCGGGCACGCTGAGCTTGGCGGGGACTTCGGGACGCGTCACGGCCTGGAAGGCCCAATGGGCGCGGGCCTTGTCGGAGAGGCCGGTGAGCTTGACGGCGCCGCCGGCGGGAGCGGGCGCGCCCATCTTGATCCAGCGCTCGAGCAGGTCGATCTGCGCGCCGCCGAGCTTGTTGCCGTTCTTGCGCGGAGGCATCGACAGCTCCGGATCCTTCTGGTGGACCGCGACGATGAGGAGGGACTTCTTGATGTCGCCCGGCACGACCGCCGGACCCTGGTCGCCGCCGGCGAGCATGCCGCCGCGGGAGTCGAGGATGAGGCCGCCCTTGGAGACGCCCTTGTCCTTGGAGTGGCACTCGTAGCAGCGGTCGGCGAGGATCGGGCGGATCTGGCGTTCGTAGAACTCCAGGTCGGCGGAGGAGAACTTCGGCTCTCCGGCCGGGTCGGCCGCGTGCAGCGCGGAGACGGCGGCGCCAAGGGTGAGCAGACGGAGGAAGGGCATGGGCATGGGGCTTTTGCTTAGGGAATTAACACCGACGAGAGCCGGGTTTGTTTCCCAGATTTTATGAGCAATAATACTCAGCGAACTCTACCCTAACGGCAAGGCAGGTTTGTTCGGTCGCGAACAAACAGAAGGCCGACCCCGAGGGGTCGGCCTTTGTCAAAAATCCGTCAAAAACGGCTTAGTTCACGTAGACGAACTCGTTGGAAAGCATCAGCGCCTGAGCAAGCAACTCCATGGGGGTCAAGGGATTGCGAGAGACACGCTCTCCGACGTTACGAACTCCGGTGGTGAGTCCGTTGCCGGCCACTTCGGCCATGGCCATGCCCTCCCCTTCCTCGGCCATCATCTTGGGCTGGGACATCGGGGCGGCCGCACCGGCCTTCTTCGCCCCGAAGAGGGCGTTGGGACGTACGGCCTTGCGATCGGCCTTGGTCGGAACGGCCGTCGCGGGAGCGGGTCCGCCGGCGGCGAGCGCCTTGGCGGCGGTGGCCACGAACTCGCGGGCGAGGCGGACCTCCTGGGAAGTAGGACGGCGCTGGAAGAGCGCGCGGTACATCGCGGTGACGCGCATGTCCTCGGACATCGCGTTGACGACGTCCTTGCGCGCGGCGACGGCGCGGGCGACCTCGACCGAGAGCGGGTTGTTCATGAAGAACAGCGCCTGCTGCGGGACGATGGTCGAGTTGCGCTTGGTGTTGGCGGCCTCGGGGTCGGCGTAGTCGAACTGCGTCAGCACGTCGTCGAGACGGCGGCGGTCGATGTATCCGTAGAGGCTGCGGCGGTAGCTGTAGGGCTCGTCGGTGATGTTCACCGGGCGTCCGCCCACGGCAGGGTCGAGCTTGCCGGTGAGCACCAGCATCGAGTCGCGGATGGACTCGAAGTCGAGGCGGCGGAGGGTGCCGCGCCAGAGGAGGCGGTTGGCGGCGTCGACCTTGAGCGGATCCACGGCGCCCTTGCGGACGACGAGCGCGTTCACGTTCGGGTTGGAGTCCTGGCGGTAGGTCGAGCTCAGGACGATCATGCGGTGCAGCCGCTTCTGCTTCCAGCCATTGGCGACGAAGTCGGCAGCAAGCCAGTCGAGCATCTCGGGATGCGAGGGCGGCAGCGACATGTTGCCGAAGTCGTCGGGGGTGGTGACGATGCCGTCGCCGAAGTGCTTGAGCCAGATCCGGTTCACGGCCACGCGCGGCGTGATGGCGGTGGACTTGTCGACGATGGAGCGGGCGAACTCGAGGCGGCCGGAGCCGTCGACGTAAGGACGGCGCTCGGCGGAGGAGAGGGCCTCGAGGAAGCGGCGGGGCACGACCTCGCCCTTCTTGTTACGGTCGCCGCGGATGTAGACGTAGCTGTCACGGGGCTCCTCGACGTCCTGGACCACCATCGCGCCGCGGGGCGCGCCGGGGTGGGTCATGCGCAGGGCGTTGACGGCCGGGAACATGAAGTAGCCGTTCGGACGGTTGTTGTTCAGGCCGCCGTAGACGGGCCGGTTCTGCCAGTCGGCGCAGAACTTGCGCGAAGTGAACATGGCCAGCAGCTCGTCATTGGGATAGATGTCCTCGTAGTCCGGGCAGGGCCAGGGGTAGGACGCGAGCTGGGCGATCTCGGGGCGGCTCTGGGCGCCGGCGCGGCCGGGCTTGGAGCAGCGGTCGACGTGCGCCATGATCTCGGCGCGGTGGGCGTTGTACACCTTCTGGTAGGCGACGGCGACGTCCTCGATGGTCTTGGGCTTCAGGCCGCGGAGTCCGGCCGCGATCAGCGGGTTGACGGGGTTCTCGGCGTCGGTCAGCGCCTCGGCCAGCACGCGGGGGGCGCGCTCCTCGAACTGGATGAGCGGCACCTTGAGCAGCCGCGCGAAGGGTCCGGTGATCGGGGAGTTCACCTGGATGCGCATGGCCTCAAAGTCGGGGATGCGCTCCATCTTGTACTTCTCGAGGATGTCTCCGTATTCCGTGGAGGCGCCGCGGGTGGTCGCCAGCATCAGGCGTCCGGCCAGCTCCTTGTCGTAGAGCTCGCGCACCTCGCGGATGTAGCGGAAGAATCCGGCCACGCTCTTGTCCTGGAGCTCGTGGAGCCGCTTCTCGAAGTCGGCGCGGGCGGCGACGGCCGAAGGCGCGGCGGCCAGCAGCGGCGGCTCGCGGGGCTCCTTGATGGAGGCGAAGATGCCGTGGAGCGAGTAGTAGTCCTCGGCGGGGATGGGGTCGAACTTGTGGTCGTGGCAGCGCGAGCAGGCGACGGTCATGCCGAGGAAGGCCTTGGTCGTGGTGTCGATGCGCTCGTCGATCTCGTCGTCCTTGTTGTCGAAGCGCTTGCCGACGGTGAGGAAGCCGAGGGCGGCGAGGCGGGGGTCGTCGGGGGAGACGCCCGGGATGCGGTCGGCCGCGAGCTGCTCGATGACGAAGTCATCGTAGGGCTTGTCGGAGTTGAAGGCGTCGATGAGGTAGTCGCGGTAGGTCCAGGCGTACTCGAAGCGGTAGCGCTCGAAGGTGTCGTTGACGTCGAGCTGGCCGGTCGTGTCCGAGTAACGGGAGGTGTCCATCCAGTGGCGGGCCCAGCGCTCGCCGTAGTGCGGCGAGGCCAGCAGGTAGTCGACCTGCTTCTCGTAGACGGCCTCGACGGCGCCGACGGGCTTGCCCTGGCGGGCCGCGACGGAATCGGTGATCCGCGCGGCGTCGATCGCCTTCATGAACGTCTCGACCTGCTCGGAAGTGGGCGGGAGACCGATGAGGTCGTAGAAGACGCGGCGCAGGTAGGCTTCGGAGTCGGCCTCGGGATTGGGCACGAGGCCCTTCTCCTCGAGCTTGGCGAGGACGAAGGCGTCGATGGGGTTCTTGACCCACTGCCTGCCCTTCACCTGCGGGACGGTCTGGGGCTTGAGGGGCTGGTAGGCCCAGTGGCTCTTCGCCTTCTCGGTGAGGCCGGTGAGCTTGCTGCCGTTGCCGTCGGGAGAAGGCGCGCCCATCTGGACCCACTTCTCGAGGAGGGCGATCTTGTCGTCCGGCAGCTTGCCGCCCTTCTTCTTCGGAGGCATCGCGAGCTCGGCGTCCTCGTAGCGGACGGCGCGGATCAGCAGGGACTTCTCGAGGTTGCCGGGAACGACCGCGGGGCCTTCCTCGCCGCCCTTGAGCATGCCGTCACGCGAGTCGAGGATGAGGCTGCCCTTGGCGGAGTTCTTGATGTTGGAGTGACACTCGTAGCAGGACTCGGAAAGGATGGGGCGGATGTTCTTCTCGAAGAACTCGAGGCCGGCGGCGTCGGGCTTGGCGGGTGCCGCAGCCTGCTCCTCCTGGGCGAGGAGAACGGAGACGGTCAGCAGGGGGGCGAGAAGGATGCGCTTCATGATGGGGACGGGCCCGCAAGGGGCTTGCTTTCATATGATGTCAAATCCAGCAGGATTTCAAGGGGCAAGGCCCCTCCGCCGGGGCTTAAAACAGGAAGGCCGCCCGATGGGCGGCCTTCGGGGCGACGTCGGCCGGAGCCCTCAGTTCACGTAGACGAACTCGTTGGACAGGATCAGGGCCTGGGCCAGGAGCTCCAGGGGCGTGAGGGGGGCGCGGGAGACCTTTTCTCCGACGTTCTGCAGGACGCCCTCGGCGCCTCCGCGGCCGATCGTGGAGGTGGTGGCCGTCATCATCGAGGCATCCTCGGCGCCGGCGGCCTGCATGGAGCCCTGACCGGGCTTGACGGGGGTGCCGAAGGCGCTGGCTCCACGGCCGTTGCCGGCGGCGCCCGGACGGACGGCGGCCTTGGCGCCCGTGCCGGTGGTGCCACGGGTGGCTCCGGAGGCGATGGCGAGACGGGCCTTGGAGAGGAACTCGTTGGCCATGCGGACCTCGTTGGAGCTCGGACGGCGCTGGAGGATGGCGCGGTACATCGCGGTCACGCGGGTGTCCTCGGACATGGCGTTGGCGACGTCCTTGCGCGCGGCGACCGCACGGGCGGCCTCGACCGAGATCGGGTTGTTCATGAAGAACAGCGCCTGCGAGGGCACGATGGTCGAGTTGCGCCGCGAGTTGGCGGCATCGGGATCGGCGTAGTCGAACTGCGAGAGGGTCTCGTTGAGGCGGGCGCGGTCGACGTAGCCGTAGAGGCTGCGGCGGTAGCTGAAGGGCTCGTCGGTGATGTTGACGGGCTGGCCTCCGACGAGCGGGTTGAGCTTGCCGGTCAGCACGACGAGCGAGTCACGGATGGCCTCGAAGTCGAGGCGGCGGAGGCGGGCGTGCCAGAGGAGGCGGTTCGGGGCGTCGACCTTGGTCGGATCGACGGCGCCCTTCTTGACCACCAGCGGGTTGGCCAGCGGGTTGGCGTCCTGGCGGTAGGCCTCGCTCATCACCATCTGGCGGATGAGCTTCTTGACGCTCCACCCGCCGTCGCGGAACTCGGCGGAGAGATAGTCGAGCAGCTCGGGGTGCGAGGGGGGCAGCGACATGTTGCCGAAGTCGTCGGGAGTGGTGACGAAGCCTTCGCCGAACACCTTGAGCCAGATGCGGTTCACGGCCACGCGGGGCGTGAGGGCGTTGTTCTTGTCGACGATGGAGCGCGCGAACTCGAGGCGGCCGGAGCCGTCGACGTAGGGCTGACGCTCGGCGGCGGAAAGGGCCTCGAGGAAGCGGCGGGGCACGACGTCTCCCTTCTTGTTCTTGTCGCCACGGATGTAGACGTAGCTGTCCTTGGGCTCGGCGGCGTCCTCAATCGCCATGGCCTGCGCGGGCACGCCGGGGTGCGAGAGGCGGAGCTCGTTGATCTTGGCGTGACGGAAGTAGGCGATCGGCCCGGTGTTGTTGATGCCGCCGTAGATCGGGCGGTTCTGCCAGGGCTCGCAGAACTTGCGGCTGTTGAAGAGCGCAATCATCTCCTCGTTGTCGACGATGTCCTCGTACTTCGGCACGGCCCAGGGGTAGCCGGCCAGCTGGGCGATCGCGGGGCTGGCCTTCGAGAGGTCGGCGCCCGGACGGGAGATGAGGTCGAGGTAGGCCAGGATGGCCGTCTTGTTCTGGACGTAGACCTTCTGGTAGGCGACGGCGACCTCGTCGAGGGTCTTGGGCTTCATCCCGCGCAGCGCGGCGGCGATGATCGGGTTGACGGGCACCTCGGGGTTGTCGAGGGCATCCTGAAGGGCGTCGGCGGCGCGCTCGGCGAAGTAGATGTCGGGCACCTCGGTGAGGCGGGCGAAGGGACCGGTGATCGGGGAGTCCTTCTGCACGCGCATGGGCTCGAAGTCGGGGACGTTCTGCTCGAGCTTGTACTGGTCCTCGTACTTGCCGGCCTCGGCGGAGCCGCGCTTGACGGAGGCCACCATGAGGCGGCCGGCCATCTCGCGGTCGTAGCGGGCGCGCACTTCCTTCATGTAACGGAAGAAGCCGGCGACCTGCTCGTCCTGCAGCTGGCTCAGGCGGCGGAGATAGTCCTCGCGGGCGAGCTTCTGCTTGGGGCTGCTGGCGGCGAGAACCGGGCGCTGCAGGGGCTCCTTGATGGAGGCGAAGATGCCGTGGAGGGAGTAGTAGTCCTCGGCGGGGATGGGGTCGAACTTGTGGTCGTGGCAGCGCGAGCAGGCGACGGTCAGCCCCAGGAAGGCCTTGGTGGTGGTGTCGATCCGCTCGTCGATGGTGTCGTCGTCGTTCTCGAAGCGGCGTCCGACGGTGAGGAAGCCGAGGGCGGCGAGGCGGGGGTCGTCGGGAGAGAGCCCCGGGATGCGGTCGGCGGCGAGCTGCTCGATGATGAACTGGTCGTAGGGCTTGTCCTCGTTGAAGGCGTTGATGACGTAGTCGCGGTAGGTCCAGGCGTAGGCGTAGCGGTAGTCGGTGAAGAGACTCTCGCCCTGGTCGACCTGCAGGCCGCGGGTGTCGGAATAGCGGGCGGTGTCGAGCCAGTGACGGGCCCAGCGCTCGCCGAAATGCGGGGAGGCGAGGAGGAAGTCGACCTGCTTGGAGATGATGGCCTCGGCGGTGTCGGACTTCATGCCGCGGCGCGCCGCGATGGAGTCGTGGGGCGTGGCGGCCGCGTGTGGCTTTCCGAAGGAGTCGACCTGCTGGGAGGTCGGTGGGAGGCCGTGGACGTGGTTGTGCAGGGGGGG